>NZ_JBUZTQ010000006.1:0-235659 GCF_055408445.1 Pseudomonas sp. B414
CGAAGTCATGGGAGAGGTGATGCAGGAAGCCTTGGCTATGCGGCATGATGCTCCGGCTTCAATTCAATAACCGTGTTGCACTCAGCTCCTGCAACCGCCTTGCTTATTCCGAGAGCCTTGTTTTAGACGTGTGTAGTCCTCCTGTCGGGGTGTTGAGGGAACGGTGCAATGAGCGTCGGGGCTTGGTTGGCTCGTTGTGGTGGGAGCCGTTCATCGTCAAAACCGTTATTTTTTGTTCAAGGGGGAATGAATGACCTGAGTGTTCCTGTTTTGAGGGGCAGTTTTGCATGGGTGGATATATTGTGCTGGGTCGTAAGAATGTTGTATTGCTCAGGAATTACTGAAGTTTAGTAGTGACCTGATTAATGGATGAGAGAGTGTATGTAATGGCTGATTATTTTTAATGTGTTTTCTGTGCCAGGCAGACGTACTGCATGGTGTTGGTATGCGGATTGTCCGTTGCTTTTTGAATTCTGCATGCTGGTCGGGATGTGTTGTTTGATTGTTCCTGCAGGCGCTTGTGCCGCTGCCTGTCAGGGCTTGTCGCGCAGCTTTCGAAGGTGTCCAGATTCTCCGCTCGTACCGAGAGCGCTCCTACAGATTTGCGGGTTTGATCCGCTGGATAAGAATTTTTACATGTCGTTTTATGAAGTGAGGGCTTTGAAAAAAGCCCCATCATATCCAGTGACGCGCAATGGAGTGCTTTAACAATGGGAAGATTGATTCAGCAGGAAAGTGGCGGGCGCAGATTGTTGCAGAGAGTCAGGATTGATCCGGTGGTTCTGGATTTTGGCATGACCCTGGCTCGGCCATTGTCGCGGTCAGTGCGGTTAAATGGCTTTGCGACTTGCTTGCGGCTTGAGGAAGTGTACTGGGAGGTATTGTCCGATATCTCACGTATCAACAATTGTTCAATAAATACGCTGCTGTCTTATATCGATCTGGAGGTGCACTTGCGCCATGGCGGGGTGAAAAACTTCAGTGGGCTCATTCGGGTGGTCTGTGTAATGCATTTGTTGAAAATGAGTCGCAACCCTGAGGAGGTGACGCAGCATCAGGTGTTTGCGGGGTGAGTGGGGGTGATCGGCTGGAGGAGGGTGTTCCACGGCTTGTAATCGTTGCATATTTATGATGCATTTAGGGGCTTCTGGCTGTTCATGCGGCTGCAATGGCTCGATTTACCAGATATAATCTCGCCCTTTGCTGTGTGGCCCTCTTCAAGGGTTGCCGCTAACGGATTGTCGAGACACGCCAATGCCCATGTACGATTACCAGTGTGCTTCCTGTGGTCATCAGCTGGAAGCCATTCAAAAGATCAGCGCTGCACCGCTGGTTGATTGTCCAGCCTGTCAGGCCCCGGAACTGAAGAAGATGCTGTCCATGCCGGGTTTCCGCCTTAGCGGTACAGGCTGGTATGAAACCGACTTCAAGACAGGCTCGAAAAAGAATCTGGCAGGCGGCGATAAATCCGACTGAGGTCGAGCGAAAGCAGTCAGAACACAAGCGGGCTCTTGCAGGGTTACCAGCACCGACGGTGCGCAAGACCTCCACCGAATTTCGAATTACGAGAAGTGAAACCACTACCATGATGCGCAGCCATTATTGCGGCCAACTGAACGAAAGCCTGGAAGGCCAGGAAATTACCCTTTGCGGATGGGTTCATCGTCGCCGTGACCACGGTGGGGTGATTTTCCTCGATATCCGTGATCGTGATGGTCTGGCCCAGGTGGTGTTTGACCCGGATCGCGCCGAGACTTTCGCTGCTGCCGACCGTGTGCGCAGTGAATATGTGGTCAAGATCACCGGCAAGGTGCGCTTGCGCCCGGCCGGTGCCGGCAACACCAACATGGCTTCGGGCATGATCGAAGTGCTGGGTTACGAACTGGAAGTGCTGAACGAAGCGGAAACCCCGCCGTTCCCGCTCAACGAGTTCTCCGACGTTGGTGAAGAAACCCGCCTGCGCTATCGCTTTATCGACCTGCGTCGTCCGGAAATGCTCGAGAAGCTGCGTCTGCGTTCGCGCATGACCACCAGTATTCGTCGCTACCTGGACGAGAACGGTTTCCTGGACGTTGAAACACCTATCCTGACCCGTGCCACGCCAGAAGGCGCACGTGACTATCTGGTGCCAAGCCGTACCCACGCCGGTTCGTTCTTTGCCCTGCCGCAATCGCCGCAACTGTTCAAGCAGTTGCTGATGGTTGCCGGTTTTGACCGTTACTACCAGATCGCCAAGTGCTTCCGCGACGAAGACCTGCGTGCCGACCGTCAGCCTGAGTTCACTCAGATCGACATCGAAACCAGCTTCCTCGATGAAAAAGACATCATGGGCCTGACCGAAGGCATGATCCGCAACCTGTTCAAGGAAGTGCTGGATCTGGAATTCGGCGAGTTCCCGCACATGACTTTCGAAGAAGCCATGCGCCGTTACGGTTCCGACAAGCCGGACCTGCGTAACCCGCTGGAACTGGTAGACGTTGCCGATCAGCTGAAAGATGTCGACTTCAAGGTGTTCAGCGGCCCGGCCAACGACCCTAAATGCCGTATTGCTGCCCTGCGTGTGCCGGGTGCTGCGAGCATGCCGCGCAAGCAGATCGACGATTACACCAAGTTTGTTGGCATCTACGGTGCCAAGGGCCTGGCGTACATCAAGGTCAACGAGCGCGCCAAGGGTGTTGAAGGTCTGCAGTCGCCGATCGTCAAGAACATCCCTGAGGCCAACCTGAACGTGATCCTGGATCGCGTTGGCGCCGTCGATGGTGACATCGTGTTCTTCGGTGCCGACAAGGCCAAGATCGTTAGCGAAGCCCTGGGCGCGCTGCGTATCAAGGTCGGCAACGACCTGAACCTGCTGACTTGCCAGTGGGCACCGATGTGGGTTGTCGATTTCCCGATGTTCGAAGAGAACGACGACGGCAGCTTCAGTGCCTTGCACCACCCGTTCACTGCGCCGAAGTGCTCGCCAGAAGAGCTGGAAGCCAACCCGGCAACCGCGATCTCCCGTGCCTACGACATGGTATTGAACGGCACCGAGCTGGGCGGCGGTTCGATCCGTATCCACCGCAAGGAAATGCAGCAAGCTGTATTCCGCCTGCTGGGTATCGAAGAAGCCGAACAGGAAGAGAAATTCGGCTTCCTGCTGGACGCCCTGAAATACGGCGCACCGCCTCACGGTGGTCTGGCCTTCGGCCTGGATCGTCTGGTCATGCTGATGACCGGCGCCCAGTCGATTCGTGAAGTGATTGCTTTCCCGAAAACCCAGAGCGCTGCCTGTGTGATGACACAAGCGCCTGGCGTTGTAGATGCCAAAGCGTTGCGTGAACTGCACATTCGTGTGCGCGAACAAGCCAAGGCCGAGTAAGTCTGACCTGCAAAGGCGCATCTTCGGGTGCGCCTTTGTTTTTTGGGTCGAGAATTTTTATTGTCAGGCCAAGGCCTGGCAAGGTTTTATCAAGGGATTCGGAGTGCGTTATGGCAGGTCATTCTAAGTGGGCGAACATCAAGCACCGCAAAGAGCGTCAGGATGCCAAAAAAGGCAAGATTTTCACCAAGTGGATTCGTGAGCTGACTGTTGCTGCCCGTCAGGGTGGCGGTGATCCGAGCTCCAACCCGCGCTTGCGTCTGGCGCTGGACAAGGCCCTTGGTGCGAACATGAGCCGCGATATCATCGATCGTGCGGTTGCCCGTGGTGCCGGTGCGGCTGATACCGACGATATGGTCGAGTTGAGCTACGAAGGCTACGGCCCCGGTGGCGTTGCTGTGATGGTCGAGTGCATGACCGATAACCGTAACCGTACAGCTGCGGCTGTACGTCATGCGTTCAGCAAGTGCGGCGGCAACCTGGGTACTGACGGTTCTGTGGCCTATCTGTTCGAGCGCAAGGGCCAGATCTCCTATGCGGCCGGCGTTGATGAAGATGCCCTGATGGAAGCTGCGATGGAGGCTGATGCCGACGACGTGGTGACCAATGAAGACGGCTCCATTGACGTGTTTACGTCGTTCTCGAGTTTCTATGCTGTTCGCAATGCGCTGGAAGCGGCCGGGTTTGTTCCTGCGGATGCTGAAATCGTCATGCTGCCCACCACCAGTGCTGAACTGGATCTGGAGGGCGCTGAAAAAGTGCTCAAGCTGATCGACATGCTCGAAGACCTGGATGACGTACAAAACGTATATTCCAACGCTGAAATCCCTGACGCTGTTCTGGAACAGCTTGCCTGATACCTTAGTGTCCTGCCTCGCAAATATTGATCCTTTTTGACGGCGTTTGTTGTTGCCATGCTGCGTTGCCGCTCCTCCCCATAGCCAGCTATGAGTCGTCGCGGCGCCTTGTCTGACAACAACAGCCACTCGTCAAAAAAGGATCATATTTGTGAGGCAGGACACTGGTTGCGTCAATCAAGAGGCCGGAGGTGCTCCGTCGCGACGATCGCGGCGCTGGGCACCTCCGGCTTCTGCCTTTAAGCTGTCCGGGTACTTGCCGGTGGGCGTCACTTCATAAGCTGCAGGCGTTATGACTCTTATTCTTGGTATCGATCCGGGGTCGCGAATCACCGGTTATGGCGTAGTGCGAGACACTGGGCGTGGCTGTGTGTACGTGGCTTCGGGGTGTATTCGTACAGGTAGTGGCGAACTGCATGAGCGGTTGCAGATCGTCTATCGCGGGGTGCGTGAGGTTATTCAGACGTACGGTCCTGTCACCATGGGCATCGAAAAGGTGTTTATGGCTCGCAATGCCGACTCGGCACTCAAGCTGGGGCAGGCCCGAGGCGCGGCCATTGTTGCGGGTGCCGAAGAAAACCTGGAAATCGCCGAGTATTCGGCAACCCAGGTCAAGCAGGCTGTGGCAGGCACAGGGGGGGCCAACAAGGAGCAGGTGATGATGATGGTCATGCACTTGCTCAAGTTGACCAGTAAACCGCAAATCGATGCATCGGATGCGCTGGCAATTGCTTTGTGCCATGCCCATACGCGTTCAAGCCTGCTGCCCCATGGTTTGGGCGCTGCGCGCAGCCGTGGCGGGCGTTTGCGTCTCTGAGACGCGATTTTTAACCTAATTAAGCTTGCTGGCAGGGTTTCATCTGTAATGATGCTGCTCTGTCGTTCTACTTGTCAGCCATTGATCTGGCCAGAGAAAAGGATCTGAAACGTGATTGGACGCTTGCGCGGCACTCTGGCTGAAAAACAGCCGCCGCACCTGATTCTCGATGTAAACGGCCTGGGCTATGAGCTGGAAGTGCCGATGACGACCCTCTATCGGTTGCCGTCTATCGGTGAGCCATTAACCCTGCATACCCATCTGGTCGTTCGCGAAGATGCCCAATTGCTCTATGGTTTCATAGGCAAACGTGAGCGCGATTTCTTTCGTGAACTGATCCGCCTCAATGGCGTCGGTCCCAAGTTGGCCCTGGCATTGATGTCCAGCCTTGAGGTCGATGAGCTGGTTCGTTGCGTCCAGGCCCAGGATACCTCGGCCTTGACCAAGGTGCCGGGGGTCGGCAAGAAAACAGCCGAGCGCCTGCTGGTTGAGTTGAAAGACCGCTTCAAGGCGTGGGAACAAGTACCGAGCATGTTTGCCCTGGTGCCCAATCAGCCGGATGCTCCGGTGCAAGTGGCCAGCGCTGAAAGTGACGCGGTCAGTGCCTTGATTTCCCTGGGCTACAAACCTCAGGAAGCCAGCAAGGCGGTTTCCGCGATCAAGGATAAAACGTTGAGCAGTGAAGACATGATTCGTCGCGCCCTCAAGGGGATGATTTAAGTGATTGAAGCCGATCGTTTGATAACTGCCTCCAGCGGGCGGGATCGAGAAGAAGTTCAGGATCGGGCGATTCGCCCTTTGAGCCTGGCCGACTATATTGGTCAGCCAACGGTGCGTGAGCAGATGGAACTGTTTATCCAGGCTGCGCGCGGGCGCTCGGAGTCACTGGATCACACGTTGATCTTTGGCCCTCCCGGGCTGGGTAAAACCACACTGGCCAATATCATCGCCCAGGAAATGGGGGTGTCGATAAAAAGCACCTCGGGCCCGGTGCTGGAGCGCCCGGGTGATCTGGCTGCGTTGCTGACCAATCTAGAACCCCATGATGTGCTGTTTATTGATGAAATCCATCGTCTGTCACCGATTGTCGAAGAAGTGCTGTACCCGGCAATGGAAGACTTTCAGCTCGATATCATGATCGGCGAGGGGCCTGCTGCGCGCTCGATCAAGCTCGACCTGCCGCCTTTCACCCTGGTAGGTGCCACGACCCGCGCCGGCATGCTGACCAACCCATTGCGCGATCGTTTCGGCATTGTTCAGCGACTGGAGTTCTATAGTACTGACGACCTGGCAACGATTGTCAGTCGCTCGGCCGGGATTTTCGGCCTGCCGCTTGATCCAGAGGGGGCATACGAAATTGCCCGCCGGGCTCGCGGCACGCCGCGGATCGCCAACCGTTTGTTGCGTCGGGTGCGGGATTTTGCCGAGGTTCGGGCCAAGGGCCATATCACCAAGCCGGTGGCTGATCTGGCATTGAACCTGCTGGATGTTGATGAGCATGGTTTTGATCATCAGGATCGGCGTTTGCTGCTGACCATGATCGAGAAATTCGATGGTGGCCCGGTGGGTGTCGACAGCCTGGCGGCTGCAATCAGCGAGGAGCGTCATACGATTGAAGATGTGCTGGAGCCGTATCTGATTCAGCAGGGTTACATCATGCGTACGCCCCGTGGTCGTGTTGTGACCCGGCATGCGTATCTGCACTTCGGTTTAAACATTCCGTCACGATTGGGTGAGATGCCTGTGGTAGACGAATTTTTGAACGCTTTGGATGATTAATAAGCGGTTGGCAGCCGATTTTTTCAAGGTTTTTGCTGTCTCAAGGACTGGCGCTGAAAATCTTCGCTGATAAAGCTCAAGAAGCGCAAAAAACAGTGGTTTGGCGGATTGGCAACCTGAGGAGTAAGCACTAGAGTATGCGCGCGCAAAACAGGCTTGAGCCGTTCGCACATCGCTGTCGCGTTTATTACGAGGACACCGATGCGGGTGGCGTCGTGTATTACGTAAATTATCTAAAGTTTATGGAGCGGGCTCGAACCGAAAGGCTGCGGGAGATGGGGTTTTCCCAATCCGCGCTGGCAGGCGAGAACCTGTTATTTGTCGTGCATTCCAGCGAGGCGCGTTATCACGCACCGGCGCGACTGGACGACGAACTGTTGGTAAGTGCGCAAGTGATGGAACTCAACCGTGCCAGCCTGCGTTTCAAACAGCAGGTCTGGCGGGCTGCAGATGCAACGCTGCTCTGTGAAGGGCAGTTTTTGGTGGCCTGTGTGCGCGCCGATAGTTTCAAACCCCGAGCCATTCCCGAAGCTTTACGTACGGCCTTTGCCGACGTGAGCGGCGCGGGTAAACATTTAGAGCAGGAGATAAAGCGTGGAAGCTAACGTCGTCGACCATTCCTCCATGTGGAGCTTGGTCAGCAATGCCAGCATTGTTGTGCAGTTGGTAATGTTGACCCTGCTGGCCGCATCGGTTACCTCGTGGGTCATGATTTTTCAGCGCAGCACCATGCTGCGCGCCGGTCGACGTGCCCTGGAAAGCTTTGAAGAGCGTTTCTGGTCGGGTATCGACCTGTCGAAGCTGTATCGTCAGGCCGGCAGTAACCCGGATCCGGACTCCGGCGTTGAACAAATTTTCCGTGCCGGTTTCAAAGAGTTCTCGCGTCTGCGTCAGCAGCCGGGTGTTGACCCTGAAGCAGTGATGGAAGGTGTCGCGCGTGCCATGCGCGTAGCCATCTCCCGTGAAGAGGAAAAGCTTGAGCAAAGCCTGCCGTTCCTTGCCACTGTAGGTTCTGTAAGCCCGTATATCGGTCTGTTCGGTACCGTGTGGGGCATCATGAACTCCTTCCGTGGTCTGGCAACTGCCCAGCAGGCAACGCTGGCCACCGTGGCACCAGGTATTGCCGAGGCACTGATTGCAACGGCCATTGGCTTGTTTGCGGCCATCCCGGCAGTTATTGCTTACAACCGTTTTGCTGCGCGTAGCGAAACCTTGATCAGCCGCTACTACACCTTCGCCGACGAATTCCAGGCGATCCTGCACCGTAAAGTGCACACCAGCGAAGAATAAGCAGGTAATTTCCAATGGCTTTAATCGCTCGAGCTCGCAAAAAGCGCAAGCCGGTCGCCGAGATGAACGTAGTGCCCTACATCGACGTGATGTTGGTACTGCTGGTCATCTTCATGGTGACCGCGCCGATGCTCAATCAGGGTGTGAAGGTTGATTTGCCGAAGGTCTCCAGCGAGGCCTTGCCGCAAGACAACAACACCCAGGTCCTGACCATTTCGATCAAGGCTGACAAGACCTATTTCTGGAACCTTGGCAGCGAAGTCGATACCGACAAGCAGATGGACAAGGCAATGACCTTGCCCCAGATGACTGACGCGGTGACCAAGATCATTCGCGCAGGCAACGAAGGCGGCAAACACACCCAGGTCTTTATTCGCGGTGACAAGACCGTGGATTACGGTGCGGTAATGGGTGCTATGGGTGGCCTGCAGAAGGCCGGGGTCGGTAACGTTGGCTTGATAACCGAGGCTCCCTGATGCGCGAACAGCGGGAGCCGTCCGCCTCTGAAAACTATTTTTGGCCTGCAGTCTGGGCGGTAGGGTTGCACGTCCTGATTTTTGGCATGTTGTTTGTCAGCTTTGCCATGACTCCGGAGCTGCCGCCTTCCAAACCGATTGTCCAGGCGACTTTGTATCAGCTGAAGTCCAAAAGTCAGGCGACCACCCAAACCAATCAAAAGATTGCGGGTGAGGCGAAGAAATCCGCCGCGCGTCAGACCGAAGTCGAGCAGATGGAACAGAAGAAGGTTGAGCAGGAAGCTGTAAAAGCTGCGGAACAAAAGAAAGAAGAGGCTGCCGAAAAAGCTGCAGAAGCCAAAAAGGCTGACGAAGCCAAGGCGAGTGAAGCGAAAAAGGCAGACGAGGCGAAAAAGGCTGATGAAGCCAAGAAGGCCGACGACGCCAAAAAGGCCACTGAAGCCAAAAAAGCCGAAGAGAAAAAGCTGGCTGACATAGCCAAGAAAAAATCCGAGGAAGAGGCCAAGAAGGCGGCAGAAGAAGAGGCCAAGAAAAAGGCCGCGGAAGACGCCAAGAAAAAAGCGGCTGAAGATGCGAAGAAGAAAGCCGCTGAAGACGCCAAGAAAAAGGCCGTAGCAGACGAGGCAAAGAAGAAGACTGCCGAAGATGCGAAGAAAAAGGCCGCTGCCGATGCCGCCAAGAAAAAGGCCGTAGAAGCAGCACGTAAATCGACCGAAGAGAAAAAGGCGCAAGCCTTGGCTGATTTGCTTTCCGATACGCCGCAACGCCAGCAGGCGCTGGCAGATGAGCAGGGTGATGAGGTCGCCGGCAGTTTCGATGACCTGATTCGTGCTCGGGCAGCAGAAGGGTGGGCTCGTCCGCCGTCGGCGCGCAAGAACATGACAGTGGTGCTGCAAATTGGCATGTTGCCAGATGGCACGGTGACGTCTGTGACGGTTGCCAAGTCCAGTGGTGACGGCCCGTTCGACAGTTCGGCTGTGGCGGCGGTCAAGAATATTGGCCGTTTAACGGAAATGCAGGGTATGAAGCCCAGCGATTTTAATCCTTATCGATCGTTCAAGATGACATTCACACCTGAGGATCTAGCCTTGTGATTAAACTTTTTCGAGGACTGCTGGTCGTCGTCTGCTGCCTGGCAGGGATGGCTGTAGCAGATGAAAAGAACATCCTGGTCACCAGTGGCAGCGACCGGGCGACACCTATTGCCGTAGTGCCTTTTGGCTGGCAGGGCGGCACTGTGCTGCCGGATGACATGGCTGAAATCATCGGCAATGACCTGCGCAACTCGGGTTATTACGCGCCGATTCCAAAGCAGAACATGATTGGCTTGCCGACTCAGGCCAGCGAAGTCATTTTCCGTGACTGGAAAGCCCTGGGCGCTCAATACGTAATGGTTGGTAATATCGTGCCGGCAGGCGGTCGCCTGCAGGTGCAATATGCCCTGTTCAACGTTGCCACCGAGCAGCCAGTGTTGACCGGCAGTGTGTCGGGTACTGCTGAGCAGCTGCGGGATATGGCGCACTACATCTCCGATCAGTCGTTTGAAAAACTGACCGGTATTAAAGGTGCATTCTCAACCCGTCTGCTTTACGTGACGGCTGAACGTGCCAGTGCAACCAACACCCGTTACACCCTGCAGCGTTCGGACTACGACGGTGCTCGTGCAGTGACCCTGCTGCAATCGCGCGAGCCGATCCTGTCGCCGCGTTTTGCACCGGATGGCAAGCGTATCGCCTATGTGTCGTTCGAGCAGAAACGTCCGCGTATCTTTATGCAGAATATCGATACTGGTCGCCGTGAGCAGATCACTAACTTCGAAGGTCTGAACGGTGCGCCTGCATGGTCGCCAGATGGCTCCAAGCTGGCGTTCGTATTGTCCAAAGACGGCAATGCCGAGATCTACGTGATGGATCTGGCTTCCCGCGGGCTGACTCGCGTCACCAACAACCCGGCAATTGATACCGAACCGTTCTGGGGTAAAGATGGTTCCACCATCTATTTCACCTCTGACCGTGGCGGCAAGCCGCAGATTTACAAAACCAATGTGGGTAGCGGTAATGCAGAGCGCGTGACCTTTATCGGGAACTACAACGCCAGTCCGAAGCTTTCGGCTGACGAAAAGACCCTGGTAATGATCCATCGTCAGGACGGTTTCACCAATTTCCGTGTTGCAGCGCAAGATTTGCAGCGTGGAAGCGTAAAAATCCTTACAGATACCAACCTTGATGAGTCTGCTACTGTTGCGCCCAACGGCACCATGGTAATCTACGCCACCCGCCAGCAGGGCCGGGGAGTCTTGATGCTCGTGTCCATCAACGGACGCGTAAGGCTCCCTCTTCCTACCGCTCAAGGCGAAGTCAGAGAACCTTCCTGGTCCCCTTACCTGAACTGACGTGGTGATAGCTTTACGTTGCACATAACACTTGGGGTTCATTAGGAGTTTTACGATGGAAATGCTGAAGTTTGGTAAATTTGCTGCGCTGGCACTGGCCATGGCTGTAGCTGTAGGTTGCTCGTCCAAAGGCGGCGACAATGCCGGTGAAGGCGCTGCTGTTGATCCAAACGCTGGTTACGGCGCAAACACTGGCGCTGTTGATGGTTCCCTGAGCGAAGAAGCTGCTCTGCGCGCTATCACTGTTTTCTACTTCGAATACGATTCTTCGGACCTGAAACCAGAAGCAATGCGCGCTCTGGACGTTCACGCTAAAGACCTGAAAGCTAACGGCGCTCGCGTTGTTCTGGAAGGTAACACTGACGCCCGTGGTACTCGTGAGTACAACATGGCACTGGGCGAGCGTCGTGCGAAAGCCGTTCAACGCTACCTGGTACTGCAAGGCGTTTCTCCAGCACAGCTGGAGCTGGTGTCCTACGGTAAAGAGCGTCCAATCGCTACTGGCAACGACGAACAGTCGTGGGCTCAAAACCGTCGCGTCGAACTGCGTAAGTAATTCGTCATGCGAACGTGCCGCCGTGCTGTAACTATTCTGACTCTCAGCCTCATGCCGCTCGCGGCATGGGCTGCGGTTCCTGTGGTCGATGACAACTCTGGCTATAACAATAGCGGGGGGAGTTATCCGTCACCGGGTTATGGTGCGAGCGGCGCCTATGCCGGGGGAGGGGTTTCGGCCCCTGTCTCGGCACAGGGCGAGCTGTTCAACCAGCTGCAACAAATGCAGGAGCAGATTGCCCGCCAACAGGGTGTGATCGAAGTTCTGCAAAATGATATCTCGCGCATGAAGCAAGAAAGCCTGGAGCGATACCAGGAACTTGATCGGCGTATTGGTGCTGGCATTGCTCCTGCTGCCGCTCCTGATAATTCTTCTGCTGGTGGTGCGAATGCCGCCGGTAATACAGCAGCGCCTGCACCTCAGGCAGCTGCCAGTTCGGAACCTGCTGATCCGGCGAAAGAGAAGCTCTATTACGATGCTGCTTTCGACCTGATCAAAGCCAAGGATTTCGACAAAGCCAGTCAGGCATTTACCGCCTTTCTGCGTAAATACCCAAACAGCCAGTATGCGGGCAACGCTCAATACTGGTTGGGCGAAGTGAACCTGGCCAAGGGCGATTTGCAAGCCGCAGGTCAAGCCTTTGCCAAGGTCAGCCAGTTGTATCCAAAGCACGCCAAAGTGCCGGATTCACTGTATAAGCTTGCTGATGTAGAGCGTCGCCTGGGTCATACCGACAAGGTCAAAGGCATTCTGCAACAGGTTGTAGCCCAGTATCCGGGTACTTCGGCTGCACAGTTGGCGCAACGCGATCTGCAACGCATGTAATACATACGATGCTTTTATCGAGAAACCCGCGCCTGTCGCGGGTTTTTTCGTTAGAATCCACGCCCTTTTATGAAATACGCTCTTTTGAGTCCTGCGTAAGCAGATTCCCTGGAGTGCCTGACGGAGGCGGACAGCCTGTTTAGCTGTTACGCCCGTGGCGGATATGCAAGACACATTGAGAATTACCGAAGTTTTTTACTCGTTACAGGGTGAAACGCGAACGGCTGGCCTGCCTACCGTTTTTGTACGCCTGACCGGCTGCCCTTTGCGCTGCGGTTACTGTGACAGCGCCTACGCCTTCAGCGGCGGGACAGTGCGCCCTCTGGATGACATCCTTGAGCAAGTTGCCGGCTTTCGTCCGCGCTACGTGTGCGTGACCGGTGGTGAGCCACTGGCCCAGCCCAATGCCATTCCTCTGCTCAAGCAGCTCTGCGATGCGGGCTACGAAGTCTCGATCGAGACCAGTGGTGCGCTGGATATTTCGGCAGTCGACCCACGCGTAAGCCGCGTACTCGATCTGAAAACTCCGGGCTCCAAAGAGTCCCATCGCAACCTCTACGAAAACATCGCCTTGTTGACACCCAACGATCAGGTCAAGTTCGTGATCTGTTCGCGGGAAGATTACGACTGGGCGGTGTCCAAGTTGATCGAGTATGGTTTGGAGCGACGCGCGGGCGAAGTACTGTTCTCGCCTAGCCACCATGACTTGCCAGCCCGTGATCTGGCTGACTGGATCGTGGCCGATAACTTGCCAGTACGCTTGCAGATGCAACTGCACAAATACCTATGGAACGACGAGCCGGGGCGCTGAAATGACTGAACAAAGTGTTGTCACCGAAAAAAGAGCAGTGATCCTGTTGTCTGGCGGCCTGGACTCGGCGACTGTCGTGGCCATGGCCCGCGCTGAAGGCTACAGCTGCTACACCATGAGCTTTGATTACGGCCAGCGCCATCGTGCCGAACTTGACGCCGCTGCCCGTGTTGCGCGTGATCTGGGGGCTGTAGAGCACAAGGTGATTGGCCTGAACCTGGATGGTATTGGCGGCTCGGCCCTGACCGACAGCTCCATTGACGTGCCAGAGGCACCGAGTGAAGGCATTCCGGTCACTTACGTGCCGGCACGCAACACTGTATTCCTGTCTTTGGCACTGGGCTGGGCTGAAGTGCTGCAGGCGCGGGACATCTTTATCGGCGTCAACGCTGTGGATTACTCGGGCTACCCGGATTGCCGCCCTGAGTTTGTAGAAGCCTTTGAAGTCATGGCCAACCTGGCGACCAAGGCCGGGGTAGAGGGGAATGGCTTCCGGATCCAGGCGCCGCTGCAAAACCTGAGCAAGGCACAAATCGTCCAGGCGGGCGTTAAACTGGGCGTGGACTACTCACTGACGGTTTCCTGCTACCAGGCAGACGTCCAGGGTCGAGCTTGCGGCAAATGCGATAGCTGCCGTCTGCGTGCAGAAGGCTTTGCAGCGGCCGGAATTGCTGACCCTACCCGTTATTTTTGAGTTATTTCAGCTTTATTTCTAACCAGGTGTTGAATTCTCGTTAGAAATCAGTATTATACGCACCACAACGAAGCGGGTCGTTAGCTCAGTTGGTAGAGCAGTTGGCTTTTAACCAATTGGTCGTAGGTTCGAATCCCACACGACCCACCATATCGCTACTCCAAAACAGCCGGTTTAATCCTCAGGGATGACCGGCTTTTTTGTGCCTGCGAATTGGCGAGGCGGGAGGGCTGAAAGGTGGTCAAAGCACAACACACACTTTGCGGACATGCAGCCGTCTGAGGCGAACAGTAAGGTTGAAGGAGTATTCTTGCAGTTCTGAACAGGGTTTCTGATGATCTTTTGCTTCGGCTGACAAACCGTCAGGCTTCGCTGATTTTGTTCACGCCGGTGATATGCCCATTCCAGATCATCTCGTAGTGAGCTGTTTGAACAATGGATGAGACTGACTTCGGGGACATAAGCGCCCAGCAGTAGCTGCCTTGCATGCGCACGGAGTTGTACCGAATCCCCCTATGTCCTGCATCTTTGACGATCTTGCCCAGAGAGCGAGAGTGCGTGTAATCATCAGGATCGTAGATGCAATCGCTCATGGGTAGCGATGTTGCGTCTTTCATTGAGTGATCAATGAAGGAGCAGGATAGCCCTCGAAACACAAAGCGCTCGTAGTTGAGGTTCTGCACGTTCGACCAGTACTTGTCCTGATGATGATGTACCTCCGCCAGCGCAGCCTCCATTGTGGCCGCCAGGTACAGCACCCCAAAACTGCCATCACTGAAACGCGAGCCCTCCGGGTTGACGTGCGTGAAGGGTGCGGTCGCATAGGTGCAGCCCGGGATGCCAAATGGAATCTCTGAGCGCGGTATCAATTCAATACGGCCGACTTCATTTTGTAGCCTGGGATTGGTCAATGCCTGGATCTGATAGAGGGCTTCAAATTCATCCGGATTGGCGACATCGTCAAACAAGGCAATCGGCGGAAATTTGGAATTGACCAGTCGATATGCCTGTAGCAGTTCGTTGTTCAGATCTGCCAATTGGCTTAAATTCACCATTGTGCTCCGCGCAATACATCGATCCGGCGAAAGGTTTCATACAGCGAGATCATGTCCCCCTGTGACATGACTTCCAGTGGCGTGCGGCCATTGAAGAAATCGTTGTCGTTCACCATCGTCGGGAAGCCATAAACGTTTTCGGGATTATCGAAAACCAGGCGAAGCGCTGCGTGAATGTTCAGGACGAAACTGATCCGTTGCATCTGATCCGAGTCCAGCCCCACGGACCATTCAACGTCACGCTGCTTGGCCCGGGTATACGTGCTTCGCGAGATACGCAAGATACGGCAGGCCTGATCACTCGATGCATGCCATTTTTCGAGGATGCCCACAGCCACTCGAAGACCGGTCACGCACTGATCTTTGGTAAAGGTCTGTGCTTGCGGGGCTACTCTCATTGTTCTCACTCAATAATTAGTCTGTGGACTCAAATATAGACAAAATGAATCTGTGGATCAACAGCGTTGAAGGCAATCCCCACCTCCGAGTTGCTCATTTGAGATTTCGTAATAGTGGGATTGTCTGTACAGCGGTTGGCGACTCGATTGCGTTTCTCATTGCCTGTCAGGCTAGCAGCCGTTTTACTGTCGAAGCATTATCAGCACTCGGCTGGAGCTGAGGTGGTGGCCTATATTGATCCGATGGGGTGGGGAATACGCAGGACAACATACTTCGTGTGCAGATCTGGTCGTTTTTGTTGATACCCCTGCAGCTCTCAGGCTGGAGCGGCTCAAGACCCGTGAATCACGGCTGTTTGGCGAGCGGATTCTTCCCGGCGGCGACATGCATGCCAAGCATATGGCGTTTCTTTCCTGGGCTGAAAGCTATGAGGACGGCACCTGCAATGGCCGCAGCCGGACCCGACATGAGCGTTGGCTCAAGCAACTGCCCTTGCCCTGGTTGCGTGTACGCGGCGATGGACCTGCTCAGGGGTTGATTGAGCAGGTCATGGCTGCAGTCGCGGATTAAGGTTTTTTAAATTTTCGGCGCTATGCACACTTTCGCAGCTACGGGATCATCCGGGACAAACGAATCCGGCGCGCCGGGTTTCAAGACTACATACCCACGGCGCCACGGCTGGTCGTCGACCATGTTCCAGCGATGTCCCGAGCCGGTATTGTCTTCGGCGACCAGTACTTCGCCCGGATGCAGGGTAAATTTCTCGCCGTTGCGGGTAGCAAATGCCAGGGTGCCGGACAGTGTCATCACATACTGGGGCTCCGGGTCGTTATGCCAGCTGTATGAAGCATGGGCCGGGCTTTGCTTGAAGTGGATGGCAGTTACATCGTTGCGCAGGGTCTGGTCGATGGTGCCTTCCAGTACATGGGAGGCGTTGTCCGCGCCGGTGCACAGTTTGTATGCCTTGATAGTATTAGCGCCGGTTGTGGCAGCCTGCGCGCCGTTCAGGGTTGCCAGGGTGATTGCCATAACTGCGGCGGTGCGCACGCTCAGTGTGAAGAGTGCGATATGCCGTGACGAGTGTTTTTTTTGACGCATAAAGCCGGTTTCCCTTGTGCAGAGTTGTCGTATTTAACGACCATGTTCTGCGGGAGACGGAGTGGGAACAATTAACAATTTTTTCATTGGTTATGGTTTGGAAGGGATCTCGCTAATTAATGGCAAATCGCCAATCTTGTAAGCTTTAATGTAATTACTGTTTCTGGCACTGATTCTCAAATAGGATTAATTCTCATATTAGCTATGGGAGTCAGTCCTGTGAAATCCATCATCCCCTCGGTTAAACCTCAGCGTCATCTTCTGGCCGTTGCCATCAGTCTTGCCATCGCCTCGACTTGCGGTTTTGTTGCTGCTGCCGAGAGCCAGCAACCCTTGCAGTTGGACCGTATCAAGGTCGAAGGTCAAAGTCCCAAGAACTCCAGAGTTGAACATTCGGCTTCGCCCAAGTATGTAACCCCGCTATTGGATACGCCGCAGACCATCACGGTGGTGCCGCCCAAACTGATTCAGGAGCAACAGGCCCTGAGCCTGCGTCAGGTGCTATCCAACGTGTCGGGTATCACCTTCAATGCCGGAGAAGGCGGTGGCGGCTCGGGAGACAGCATCAACATCCGCGGTTTTTCAGCCAATACCAATATCCAGATCGACGGCCTGCGCGACAGTGCGCAAACCAGCCGCACCGACACCTTCAATATCGAGCAAGTGGAGGTGATCAAGGGCCCGAACTCGGTGTTTGGCGGTGCCGGTACAACGGGTGGCACTATCAATATCATCAGCAAGCAGCCTAAGGATCAGGCTTTTACCCGCCTTGGCGGCAGCATTGGCACCGATGACTATTACCGCCTGACACTGGACACGAACCAGCCGCTTGCAGCTGTTGGCGACAACAGTGCCGTGCGCTTGAACCTTATGGGGCATCAGAACGATGTCCCCGGTCGCGACCAGATCGACCGGGAACGCTGGGGGATTGCGCCGTCGTTGCGCCTGGGTTTTAACGATGCCACCCGCTTGACCCTCAGTGCGTTTCACCAGGTCGATGACAACCTGCCGGATTATGGCGTACCAGCGCTCGACGGCAAGCGCTTGCCCGGGGTGGACCGCGACGCTTACTTCGGCTGGAAGAACCTCGACAAGGAGAGGGTCGAGCTGAGCAGTTTCACTGCCAACTTCGAGCATGACTTCAATGACAACCTTGGCCTGCAAAACCTTACGCGTTACAGCCGTACGGGTCGTGACACCATTGTTTCAGCCTCGCACGTCAACACCGCGGGTGTGCCCACGGGCAACTACCGGCCGGCCGGGCCACAAGCTTATGGGCGTGATGCAACCACCGAAATGTGGATTAACCAGACCAACCTGATCAGCAATTTCCAGGTAGCGGGGATGCACCACGAACTGGTGGCTGGGGTTGAAATTTCTCGCGAGACTCTGGATTTGAAAACCTACAGCCACGGTCTGGGTAATGCTTTGTACCCCACAGACGGTTACCCACTGGGCAATCCGCCCGGCTACTGGAGCGGCCCGGTCGATAAAAGCATCAGGGATTACCGCGATACCCAACTGACCGACCAAGCCTTGTATCTGTTCGACGCTATCGCGCTGCACAAGCAATGGGATCTCAACCTGGGGCTGCGTTACGAAAAGGTGCAAGGGCGGGCCAACGCTTACTCAAATACCCATATGAAAACCTCCAGCCTGTCGTCCATCGACGAGGAGCTGAGTGCCCGCGCCGGTTTGGTGTTCAAGCCGACCGAAAACGGTCGCTTCTATGTTGCCTGGGGCAACTCTTTCAACCCCTCGGCTGAAAACCTCGCGTCCAATGGTAGTGGCTTGACCCTTTCGACTGCTGCCCTGGCGCCAGAAAAGAACCAGAGCTGGGAGCTGGGCACTAAATGGGAGTTGCTGGACAAACGTCTGGAGCTGGATGCCGCGCTGTTCCGGGTCGAGAAAAGCAACGCCCGGGAAACCATGTCCGACGGTTCCACCCAATTAGCCGGTAAACAACGAGTGCAAGGCCTGGAACTGGGCATGACCGGCCACATCACCGAACAATGGGATGTGTTCGCCAATTACACCTACCTCGACAGTAAAACCCTTGATGCTGCGGATACGCCGGCAGGCAATGAGCGCAAAGGTCAGGCCCTTGGCAACACGCCACCGCACTCGTTCAACCTGTGGACGACCTATGAGCTGCCGGCTGGCTGGTCTGTTGGCTATGGCGCACGCTATGTCAGCAAGCGCAATGTGACTTCCAGTACCACTGCCAAGCTGGATGCTTACTGGTTGCACAACGCGATGGTCGGCTATCAGGTCAATGATGATCTGGAGCTGCAACTGAATGTTAATAATCTGTTCAACAAGGAGTATGTCGAGCGGGTCCGTCAGCGTAACGGCGATAGCGCACGCTCTTCGGCCGTTGAGTATGGGGATGCACGTTCCGCCATTGTTTCGGCTACCTACTCGTTCTGATCAGGCCCGACCATAACCTGAAGCCCCGCGTATGCGGGGTTTCGGTCTACAGCGAGTATTTGCTCATGATGCTACAGATACCCGGTGTGCTGAGCCCCGAGCAGCTGACTGAATGTCGCAAGCTGCTGCAGCAGGCCCGATGGGGGGACGGCAAAGCCACTGCGGGGTTCCAGTCAGCCCTGGCCAAGAACAATCTGCAATTGCCCCATGATTCCCCGCAAGGGCGGCAGATGGGCGAACTGATTCTTCAGGCTCTGGGCCGCAATCCGCTGTTTATGTCAGCGGCACTGCCGAAAAAAGTCTTCCCGCCCCTGTTCAACTGTTATCAGGAAGGCCAGTCATTTGGCCTGCATGTGGATAACGCGGTGCGCGAAGTGACACACACCGGCGAACGGTTTCGTACTGATCTGTCGGCGACTCTGTTTTTTACGCAACCGGACGAGTATGACGGTGGCGAGTTATTGATCGAAGATACGTACGGTGCCCACAGCGTCAAGCTGCCTGCCGGGGATCTGGTGCTTTACCCTTCGACCAGCCTGCACCGGGTAACGGCGGTCACCCGTGGCGTACGAGTCTGTGCTTTCTTCTGGTTGCAGAGCATGGTCCGTGACGATGGCCAGCGTAGCCTGCTGTTTGATCTGGATTCGAGCATCCAGCGCCTGCATCGAGAGTTGGGTGCAGGGCATGCCAGCAGCGTGCAACTGACCGGGGTGTATCACAACCTGTTGCGGCGTTGGGCGGATGTTTAGTTTGCTCTGACACTCCAGTCAGCCAGCTGTATTGGCCCATAACTGCAACTGGGGGAGCGAGACTGCTCGCTCCCCCAGTTAAGTGATCAGCGTTACTTCAAATGCTGCTTGAGTTCTTGCGAGGCTTGCAGCATGGCAGAGCGCACTGCTGGCACCTGGCCGACTACGTTCAAAAGCCCGAAGTCGTGAATCATGCCGTTATAGCGAACCGCAGTCACCGCCACACCTGCCTGATCCAGCTTGCGTGCGTAGGCTTCGCCTTCGTCACGCAGTACGTCGGCGCTGGCAGTCTGTACCAGTGCAGGCGGCAGGCCCTTTAGCTGATCCACTGATGCACGCAGCGGCGAAGCGTAGATCTCGGCACGTTGCTTGGGGTCGGTGGTGTAGTTGTCCCAGAACCACTTCATCATGTTGCGGGTGAGGAAGTAGCCTTCGGCAAACTGCTTGTAGGATCCGGTATCAAAGTTGGCATCGGTCACTGGCCATAGCAGCACCTGATACTTGATCTCCGGTGTGCCTTTGTCTTTGGCCATCAGGCTGACCACCGCCGCCATGTTGCCACCTACGCTATTGCCTGCGACGGCCAGGCGCTTGCCGTCGACATTGATTTCGCTGCCGTGCTCGGCCACCCATTGGGTAGCGGCGTAGGCCTGGTTGATCGCGGTCGGGTACTTCGCTTCAGGGGAGGGGGTGTAGTCGACATACACCGCCACCGCCCCGGAGCCCTCTACCAGGTCGCGTATCAGGCGCTCGTGGGTCGGGTAGTCGCCCAGCACCCAGCCGCCGCCGTGGAAGTACATGAAGACCGGCAGGATGCCTTTGACGCCTGCCGGGCGCACGATGGTCAGGTTGATGTCCTGGCCATCGACCGAAATGGTCTTTTGGCTGATATCGACCTTGGGCAGGCTCACGTTGGCCCCGGCCTGGGCACCGACCAATACTGCGCGCGCATCCTTGGGCGAGAGCTTCTCGATAGGCGTGCCGCCACTGGAGTTCAATGCATTGAGGAAGGCCTGGGTGTGGTGTTCGATACCGGTTTCAGTTGCTGCGAGCGCGTTGCTTATTGATACAGCGAGGAGTGAGCCAACAAGGGTTTTAATAAATAGGTTCATGTTTTTATCTTCTTGACAGTAAGTTCAATAGTTGCGAACAGGTCTAAATGGCTGCGAGCAGTTGCGAAGTAATGCAAGGTTTGGTTGTCAGCGTCAACTTGAAGACTGTTAGAGGATTTGTGCCTGGGTATGATCTTTCGAACATCTATTTTTTTATGGGAGGTATTTGGCTTGAGTGTTCGGAAGACTCGTAAGATATTTCTTATACATAAGAAGGAATGGTCTTTTATTTTAGTGTGTGTTGCGTATTTGTTTTGCAGGAAGCTTATTCAATGAGAGCTTGAAAGTTGTTCAGGATTGATCCTGGCAAGCACTCAATGACAGTAAAGCCAAACTGCACACATAGAGAGGGAAAGGATGAGCACTATCACATGCCCCAATTGCGGTAATGAAGCCAGCGCGTATGGCACAGTCATGAACTGCTGGTGCGACAAGATGTACTGTGACCACACCAGTGGCATGTATGCGAGTTTCAACTGTGCCTGTGGCGCCAGTGGTGAAACTCCGCAGGCCAGGCAGCATCGCGAGCACCAGCAGGCCAAGTTCCTGGCTGAAATGGACAGGGATGTTGCGGATCTGCTTTCTGACCTGGCGGCAAAGATCAGGCAAACCTTCCACACGCAAAGCGTGAGCGCCAGTTCCTCCGAGGTCCTGGTGACTTTCAGCAACGGTTGCACAGCGGGTGTCACCGTCACCGGCGTGTACTCGACGCCCAAGGACTTTCAGCTGTCGAGCGCAGGGCAGGTTATTGCCGTCAAGGGCGGCAGTAACCTGAAAGCGGCGTTGGCAAAAATAGCTAATGCATGAAGCCGCTGCCCCGCAATAATCAGCCCTTGGCCACTCCCACCCGCCACTGCGAAGGCGGCACCAGGCCGTTGACCAGGTAGTTGCCGACGATGCGCGACTTGTACACTCTGGGGTTGTGGTTGGCCAGGGTGCGGGCGTTGCGCCACAGCCGGTCCAGTGCCTTGTTGGTTGCCGTGGCGCTGGCGCCCAAAGCATCGAACAGCGCCGTGGTGGCTGCCAGGGTGGCGTCTACCACGGGGTTGACCGCCAGGCACACTTCCAGCTCGGCCTGGGCCACTTGCGGGTCTTCGTGGGTAAGCGGGTGTTCGCTGGCGATGGTGTGCTGTGCAGTGCTCTCCAGACGCTGCGCGGCCAGCCGGGTAATCGCCTGGGCGGCGTAGGCCTGGCTGGCCACTTCACCGATCACTTGTAGCAGTTGTACGTCGTGCGCGGCGCTGTCGGCATTGCCGGTGGAGAAGGTCCGGGAGCGACTGGCCAGTTCTTGCGCGCCACTCAAGGCGGCGCGGCGGGCGATGCCGGCCAGGGTGCTCAGGTGATAGATCTGAAAAAACGATTGCCCATAGGCAAACCGCTGATCCGTGGGGCGCGGTTCATCATCTACCCGCACATGGTCAAAGATGCAGGTGCCGCTGGCAGTCAGGCGCTGGCCAAAGCCGTTCCAGTCATCAATGATCTCAACGCCCGGGGCTTTAAGGTCGACGGCGACTGTGTACAGGGTGCCGTCTTCACCGGTGCCGATGGTGTTGATCAGGTCGCTG
This sequence comes from Pseudomonas sp. B414, assembly GCF_055408445.1. Taxonomy (NCBI): domain Bacteria; kingdom Pseudomonadati; phylum Pseudomonadota; class Gammaproteobacteria; order Pseudomonadales; family Pseudomonadaceae; genus Pseudomonas; species Pseudomonas sp. B414. The sequence goes on from NZ_JBUZTQ010000006.1 coordinate 22,267, forward strand.
TAAAGGGCGCCAGTGGTGTAATACTTTTTACCGCTGATACGCAGCGAGCCGTCTTCCGCCCGATAGATGCGAGTACCGAACTCACCCCGGGTCTGGCTGCCCACCTCGGTACTGCCCGGTGAGAGCAGTACGCCCTGGCTGAGCTTGTCCAGCCATTTTGCCTGCCAGTCGCGGTCCTTGGAGACCAGCACTTCTTCGCAAAAACCGAAATGCCCGCGCAGGGCCTGGGTGATATTGGAGTCGGCGGCGGACAACTCGGTCAGCAGGGTCAGCAACTCGACCAGGGTGGCGTCGTGCCCGCCATAACGTGTTGGCAAGCGCCAGCGCGGCAAGCCCAGTGCATTTAATTGCTGGATTACGCTGGCCAGGCTACTGCGCGATGCGTCAGCCTCTGCGGCTTGCGCGCTGATATGCGCAAACAGCGGGCGAAAGGGTGCGGCCAGTTGTTCGTAACGGGCGGTCGGGGCGGTGCCCCAAATATTCAATTCTGCAGTAGGCATGCAATCTGACCTTGCCGGGCCTGCGCTCAAAGGCGCGCTGGCGCTGTAATGAGTGGAGTAAATGCGAGTAGGCCCAGTGGTCTGGTGACGCCACCCTAATACCAGATGAGGAAATTTCTTAATACCAAAAACAGCTAACCAAATACCCGGACAGGGTTCTATGGATATGACTTAAAAGTATTAACTGCTTATGTCTTTATTGCGCTAGCTTCTAAAAACGCCACGCTTGGCGACCCCCAAAGCCTCTTTTCTCAATGCCAGACTGCATGCCTACAGATGGTTGAGTTAGCTGTTAACTCTGTAGGAATCCTCAATGACAACTCGTCGAAAATTGCTAGCCCTGCTGGGTGTAGCCTCTCTGGCGCTGCATGGCGCACCGACCTTCGCCGCTGCGCCGCCGACCCTGGTAGTGGGTGATCAGTTCTTTTCCAATCGCATTGTTCTGGAACTCTCGGGTGAGCTTAAAGACCTGCCCTATACCATCGACTTCAAGCGCTTCAATACCGGCTCTCCGGTGGCTTCAGCGGTTGCCAGCGGTGCGCTGGATATAGGTGTGGTAGGCGACACCCCGGTGATCAGCCTGGCGGCCAACGGTGCCCCGGTTAAAGTGGTGGCCAGTACCCAGACCAGCCTGAACGGTGTAGGCATTGTTGCCCGCCCGGGAATTCATTCTGTGGCCGACCTCAAGGGCAAAACCGTCGCCATCTGGAATGGCTCATGGAGCCAGCAGATGATGTTCAAGGCTCTGGATGAAGCCGGTGTACCGCGCGACAGCGTGAACTACAAATTCCTGCTGCCCGCTGAAGCGAGCATGGCCCTGAGCCAGGGCGATATCGATGCGTTTGGCACCTGGGAACCCTACGTTTCCCTGCAGGAGAAAGAGGGCAGCACCCTGATCCGCAACGCCAAGGGTCTGATGAGCGCGCCGACTTATGTGGTCGCCTATGAACCTGTACTGGCGCAAAAGGGCGAGATCATCAAAGACTTTGTTGCGCGTCTGACCCGTGCCCGGGTGTGGAGCCAAAGTCATGTCGACGAATATGCGGTTGCCTGGTCCAAAGCCAACCAGTCTTCCCCGGAAATCGCCAAGGCCTGGTTCAAGCGCGATGCGATCACGGTCTTGCCGATCTCGCCGACCATCGTCAGCGAAGCCCAGGCCACCTCGGATTTCCTCTACGACGCCAAGCTGCTGAAAAAGCCGTATGACGTCACTCCCATGTTTGACCGCGCACTCTGATCAACAAGGAAATCCTTATGGCCAAGCAAATGGCATTGGCGGGCTTCATGCTTTCGGGCCCCGTGGTACATAGTCACGCGGTGTGGCGGCACCCGCAAACCCATAGCCACTTTCTCGACCCCGACTACTACATCGAAATTGCCAAGACCCTTGAGAATGGCTGCTTCGATCTGCTGTTTTTTGCCGATCGGTTGGCAGTTGGCGATCAGGCCGGGCAATCCCGTGCGCGCTCCTTTGAGCTGGGTGCGCAGGACGCGGCACGCCTCGACCCGCTGCCGATCCTCAGCCTGCTGGCCGGGCACACCCAGCATATCGGCCTGGGGCTGACACGCTCCACCACCTATTACCAGCCGCCCCATGTGGCACGGGCGATTGCTTCCCTTGACCATATTTCCAAAGGCCGCAGCGCCTGGAATATTGTCACCTCGATGAACGACAGTGAGGCGCGTCTGTTCGGTCATGCCCAACACCTGGCCCATGCCCAGCGTTACGCCCGGGCCGACGAGTTTGTCGAGCTGGTGCTCAAACTGTGGAACAGCTGGCAGCCCGATGCGCTGGTGCTGGACAAGGTCCGCGGGATCCTTGCAGACCCGGGCAAGATCGATGCATTCAAGCATCGCGGTACTTACTTTGACTGTGACGGGCCGCTCAATATCCCGCGCGTACCGCAAGGTCAGCCGGTGTTGATCCAGGCCGGTGCTTCGGGCCGTGGCCGGCAGTTTGGGGCGCGCTGGGCAGAGGTTATTTTCAGCATCAACAGCCGGGTGGAGCGCATGCTCGAATTCCGCCAGGACATCCACCAGCAAATGCGTGCCATTGGCCGCAACCCGGACGACTGCAAAATCCTCACCGCGGTCATGCCCTTTATTGGCGGCAGCGAAGCCGAGGCGATCAAAAAGCGCGATGAGCACAATGCCCTGGCCAACCCGGAGCTGGGGGTTATTACCCTGTCGACCCAGTCGAACTTCGACTTCACCCAGTTCCCGCTGGAGACCCGCCTGCTCGATATTGCCCGGCACTCGGCGACGCCGGACGTGATCGCGCAAAAGCTGCGCCTGGAGCGCGATATAACCTTGGGTGAATATGGCGCGATCATGGCCGCCAGCATCCGCGTGCCGCAACTGGCGGGCACTGCAGAGAGTGTGGCGCAGCAACTGATCGACTGGCTGGAATTGGGCGCGTGCGACGGTTATGTGGTTTCACCAGCGTATCTGCCGGGCACCTTTACCGAGTTCACCGAATCGGTGGTGCCGATCCTGCAACGTCGCGGCTATTTGCGTACGGCCTATGAACACCCGACATTGCGTGGGCATCTGGGTTTGCAGCAGTTCAGTTAATAACTATAAAGCGAGGGGCTTACCCCTAAACCCCTCGCTGATACCTCATGACGCCTTAGATCCATCAATCCGTCCGCTTCTGTGAGCGGTTATGTCCTTGTGCCCAGGCTTAGAAGCGGCGGGCGGTGGTGTAGTTTCTTTTCCAGTACGAATTGTTCATCGAGTCGATACGAATGTTTTTGCCCGTGCGCGGTGCATGGATAAAACGGTTATCGCCGATATACAGGCCGACGTGATTGCTGCGGGTGCCACCCTGGGTGCGGAAGAACACCGCATCGCCAGGTTGCAGTTCATGCTTGGCAACTTTTTGCAGTTTCGCGTTGAGCATTGCAGCAGTGGTTCTTGGCACGTGGATACCGGCTTCGTGCTTGAACAGGAACACCAGCATACCGCTGCAATCGAAGCCTTTTTCCAGGGACATGCCGCCCCACAGGTAAGGGATGCCCAGTAAGGTGTGGGCGCGGTTGATGACTTTTTTGACATGGCCAGGTGCAGAGGTTTGATGAGCCGTTTGAATGGTCCAAGGGTAAGGTTTGTGAACCTCGTTGGCTGAAACAAGGGTGGAACCGGCAAGAGTGAAAAGTAAGAACAAAGAGATGAATTTAGACACAAGCAACCTTCCGTTTGATGGGGGTGCGTGAAGTCTAAAAGTGCGGTTAAAGCGAGTATGTGGGGCGCTTCCTACATGAATTACGGTATTAATCTGAAGGCGACGAAAGGTAGTAGCTGTATTTAAAAATACATTTCAGGGTCATCCCTCTCCTGCAGAAGAGGGCGGGCCTGGTGTTTTAGAAGTAGTAGCCAATATTGACGTTGGTGCGGTAGTACCACTGGTTACTGCCGATTGAGCTGGTGTTGGTAAAGCCGCTGCCGTTTTCGGCACCGCCGTAGGGGTTGGCGTTTTTCGCCCAGGTCAGGTCGATCCAGGCCATGACTGGCAGGGCAAAGAACTGCGCGCCGACGGTGTACATCTGCGAGTCGTCCCAGCCACTTTTGTCTTTCATCAGGCGACTGTAGTCGTTGTACAGCTTGACCTTTTTCAGCGGGCCCAGGTTTGGCGTGAGGATGTCATAGCTTACGTTCAGCGCTGCAAGACTTGCCTTGGAAGCAATCAGATACGCAGGCGTCAGGCCGTTGCCGCCCATCAGCACTGAATCCTTGCTGACCCCGGCCGGGTTTTTCGGGTCGAACTCATAGCGGATGCCTTGCCCGGTCACTGTCCATTGCCCGGCATTGATAATGGCGTGAATGCCGCCCGCCCAGTAGTCGCCGTCATCTTTGGTAGTGGCGTTGTACAGTTGGGCGGTGGCGGCCGATGCGCCAACCTCTGCTTTCCAGCCATCATTGTTGAAGGTCCGTGCGACTCGGGCGTTGAGCTGGTTGCGCTTCTCGTTGTCCTGACGCGACTGGATGGCCGCGATTGCATTGTCTTTCAAGTCGGCATAGCGCCCGACTTCAGGAGCAAAGCGGATATCGGTCGGCAACATGCGCGGGAAAAACGCCAGTTGCACATTCCACTCCGGATTCTTGTAGCTGTATTTCAAACCTGAACCCGTGCTTGAGCCGTAACCCATAAAGAACGGCAGGTGATAGCTCCAGCCAAATTGCGGGTAGGGCTCCAGGCCGAAAGGCTTGAAGGTGGCACCCAGTTGCAGGTTGGATTTTTCGTTCAGGTGATAGCCGATATAACCACGGTCGACGGCGCGCTTGCCGTCATCCTGGAACCAGTAGCCGACATCGCTAAACATGTTCTTGTAGGTCGCTTGCACATCGAGGCGGAAGGTGTCGAAGAGAAAGCGGTTGCTGTTTTCGCTGGTGTCCCAGTGTTCGTCGCGAAAGTTGGTACGCAGGGCGCCGCCTATATCCAGGCTGCTCTGGCCGTCATCACTGCGCCAGGCGATATGCGGAAACGGCTTTTTGACCACGGTAGCGGTCGGGGCAGGTTCGGCGGCAAAACTGATGCCACTGCTCAGCATCAGCCCCAGGCATATAACGGACTTGTTCATAGTTGACTCCCCGTAAGGTCGCGTTTTTAAAAGTGACAGGCAACACTTTCCCGCTTGCCTTGAATGGGGCAGTTGGCGAAGTGGCTTTTAATAAGTCTGTGTAGTGTTTTATAGGTGGTACAGCGTCTACTCTGTAAACCTGATAGAGATAGAGCAGGAACTGTGCCAAGTGTTTTTATGATGCTTTAAATTGTAAAAAATACATATAAAACAATAGTTTATATATAAAACGCCTGGTTGCGTATTGCCTGTGAAACAGTGCGGGGAGGGAGTAACAAAACTGCACATTTTCTGTGCGTATATATGTCACGCGCACAAAAAAACCGACGTTGAAGTCGGCTTTTTAATAGCTTTATCTTGGCACTCCTAATGGTGGGGGCAGGGTGCTCGCGATGCAGGCAACTGGGTGTGTCTGAATCACCGGGGTGCTGCAATCGCGAGCAAGCCCGCTCCCACAGTTAGTTTTATATCGCTCTTACAAATCCAGCACCAATCGCTGGCTCTTGCAGCCCGATACACAGACCATCATCGATTTGTTGGCCGCACGCTCGGCTTTGGTCAGCACGCCGTCGCGATGGTCGATATCACCTTCCACCACCCGTGTTTCGCACGAACCACAGACCCCTTCGCGACAGCTGTATTCGATATCACAGCCCGCTTCGAGCAACACATCGAGCAAACTTAAACCCGGTTCGACGGAGAGTGTCTTGCCGGTTTTTTTCAGCTCTACGCTGTAACGGCTTTGCGCGTCGGTGGACGGCGGTAGTTCGGCCGCTGCGAAGCGCTCGATATGGGCATGGGGGTAGCCGAGGCTTTCGCAGGTGCTCTCGAACGCATCGAGCATCGGAGTAGGGCCACAGCAGTAGAAGTGCGTGTCAGCGGGCTGGTCTGCCAGGTAGGCCGCCAGGTTCGGCGGCACGCCTTTTTCATCGTTGAAGTGGTACACCACCTTGGCGCCCAGCCCGGCGAGTTCTTCCACCAGCGCCGCTTCCTGGCGCGAGCGGGCGCAGTAGATCAGCTCGGCAGATTTACCCAGCGCCAGCAGTTGGCGAAACATGCAGTAGATCGGTGTAATGCCGATCCCGCCTGCCACCAGCACGCTGTGTTTGGCGCTGGTATCGAGGGCAAAGTTATTGCGCGGCGACGAGATCGACAGCTGCATGCCGACGCGCAATTGCCCGTGCATATATTCCGAGCCGCCACGGCTGTTGCGATCGCGCAGGATGCCGATCACATAACGGCCCTGGTCGCTCGGAGAATTGAGCAACGAGTAGCTGCGCACTAAACCATTGGGCAGGTGCAGGTCAATATGGGAACCAGCGTCGAATGGCGCGAATACGGTGTCACCGTAAGGGCGCAGCTCGACACTGATAATACCTTCGGCCTCGTAGCGCAGGGTATGCACACGGGCAGTGATGGCGGCGTTCATGGCAATTGCTTCGCGTCGATCAGCTCCAGTTGAGCCTTGGCCGCGTTTTTCAGGTAACGGCGCAGGCGCACTACACCCAAGTCATGCTGGTAGAGGTTTTCGCGCTGGTTGGCGTTCGGCTCCATAAATTCGAGCAGCACCCGGTCCTGTTCCAGCACGGCCCAGTGGCGTGCTTCCAGGCGGTTTTTGTAGAGGAAGCGCCAGGTGTCGCGCTGCCAGCCGGTCAGCGGCCGGCAACGCCAGTGGAACACCGCCGACAGCGAACGGCTGCTGGGGGTGTAGCTGCCGATAATGGTGAAGTTGCCGCCCGGGCCGCCGGTTTTCGGGTACGGGATTTCCAGGCGCAGCCAGTGGCAGCTGTCGTCCATAAATTCGGTCCAGTCGAAGTTGACTCCGCGCTGACCTTCCTTCTCGAAGAAGAAACCCTTGTCGGTATCTCGGGTGACGAACTTGGCCGTGGCTTCGCCTTCGCTCATGGAGTGCGACATCTTGTGCAGATAGGTGCCGTGCATCGGGTCCATGACGTTGTCGATCACGTAGCGGTAATCGCCTTGCCACTCGGCGTAGCACACAAAGCTGCTCCACTCGGGCGAGGTCAGTTGCTCTGGCAGCACCAGTTCCGGCGGGGTGTCGACATGGGGTTCGGCGGCGTTGTAGAGGAAGATCGCGCCAGCGGCCTCGCGGGTATGGAACATGCGTGTCGGGCGGCTGCCTTCGAGCTTGCAACCGGGGCTGCCCGGCACCTTGGTCACGGTACCGTCGCTGCGCACTTCGACGCCGTGATACGGGCACTGCAGGCGGTCACCCAGCACCGGCCCCTGGGACAACGGCGCGCCGCGATGGGGGCAGTGGTCTTCCAGGGCGTGGACGCTGCCATCGTTGTCGCGCCACAGGGCGATCTTGTAGCCCAGGCGGCGGATTGAGACGGGTTTTTCACCCAACTGGTCGCTGGGCAATACCGGGAACCAGAGGTTTTTCAAGCCATTGGCCAGGAGATTTTCAACAGGGTCGACGGTTATGTTCATGCTCATTTTTCTTCTACCTTCAGCGACTTATTCGCCCAGCCGGGCCATCAGGTTTTGATAAGCGTCAGGTGTCCACTCGCCCGTGGTCAGGGGGCAGGGCGGGCCCGCCCGGTTGAGGTGGGCGAGCAGGTCGGGCAGCTCGGTAACACCATTGCCGAAGGCGCGTTCGATGGAGTCGCCAAGCAGCTCTTCGAACGGCGTGTTGGGGCGTTTACGAGCTTGATGCGGCTCGATATAGGGTTGTGCAGTACTCATGTCATTAACTTCCTTGAAGACCTGTAGGCGGGTTCAGGCTGCGCTTGGCGTTGGCACGGTCCAGGCGTCATAGGCATACACCCAGTCGGCATTGCCGCCGTCCTTGAGCCATTGATTGCCCCGCGAACCGATCTGGATCTGGCTGGTGCGTTGCAGGCGGGCGTTTTGATAGGCGAGCAGGGCATCGGCAATTTGTGCCGTACCCGGCAGGTCTTGCAGATGGCGGGCGAGCACCACCGCATCCTCGATGGCCTGGCCAGCACCCTGGGCCATAAACGGCATCATCGGATGGCAGGCGTCGCCCAGCAGGGTCATAGCGCCCTGGGACCAGAACGGCAGCGGATCGCGCTCGTACAGCGCGGTCTTGAGCACCTCGCTGCAGGCATCGAGCAGGGCGCGGGCATCGGGGTGGAAGTCCTGATAGTGGCTGCGCAACTCGTCGGCATCGCCAGCGCTGGTCCAGGACTCTTCATGCCAGCTGTCTTGTGCGGTGGTGGCGAAGATAAAAATGTCGCGACCCTGATTCAGCGGGAAGGTTACGATCTGGCTTTGCGGGTTGGGGCCCCACCATTTGGTGAAGGCTTGAATATTCGGCACATGGGCCACGCTTTCGACGGGTACCACGGCGCGATAAGCGACCACGCCGGTAAAGCGCGGCTGCTCATCACCGAACAATGCCTTGCGCACCACTGAGTGGATACCATCGGCGCCGATCAGCAGGTCGGTGACATGAGTGCTGCCATCCTTGAAATGCAGTTCGATACCTTGCCCGGTCTGCACCACTTGCTCGGCACGTTTGCCGAACTGCACGTTTTCAGTGGGGAACACATCGGCCAGTGCCGCCAGCAAATCGGCGCGGTGGATGGTCAATTGCGGCGCGCCGTATTTCTGTTCGGCGGTATCGGCCATTTCCAGGCGCGAGGTTTCTTCGCCGCTGTCCCACATACGGCTGATACGGTGGGTGGGGCGGGCAGCAGGGATGCGCACTGCCGCGCCGACACCGAGGCCGTCGAGGGCACGCACGGCATTGGGGGTCAGGTTGATATCGGCACCGACGCGCAAAAAGGCTTTGGACTGCTCGAATACGGTGACGTTGTGACCGGCGCGCTGCAAGGCAATGGCGGCGGTCAGGCCGCCGATCCCGGCACCGGCAATGGCGATATTCAATGAAGACATGGGCGACTCCTGTTCAGGGTTTCGGTTTGTCGGTGAGGAACTTGCCTTGCGGCGCTTCTACATGTTGCTGGCGGCGGGTATGGCCATCGATGCCCCCCGCGATGGCCCATTCGGCAAACATTGTGGGCCCGGGCTCGAAGGCTCGTGGCTGCCACTCGCCTGTGAGCTGGTCTTCGTCGGCGTAGTACTCCACCAGCGCACCCGCCGGGTTTTTGAAGTACCAGAAGAACGCCGAAGACACCGGGTGGCGACCCGGGCCAATTTCGGTGGCCCAGCCGCTGCGTGAGATATGCATGCCGCCGCCGAACACTTCGTGCACGTCACGTACGGTGAACGCAACGTGGTTCAAACCGGCGCGCGGCGCGGGCAGTTGCAGCATAAACAGGTCGTGGTGACCGCCTTCTTCAGCGGTGCGCAAAAACGCCCCGCGATCCGGGTAGCGGTCCGAGGCCTGGAAGCCAAAGCGATCGTGGTAGAAGGCTTCGCAGGCATTGACGTCCTTGACGAAAAACACCACATGGCCGACTTCAATCGGCGTGGCGCGCTCGTAGATCGGTGCAGCCTTGTTGATCCGGCCCTTGGTCTGCCAGGTGTTGTGGCCGCTGCACTCGATCTCCAGTTCGCGCTTGCGGGTCACTTGCAGGCGGATGGCCAGGCCATTGGGGTCGGTGCAGCCGATGCGGCCATTGCTTTCGACAAAACCGGGGTCGTTGGCGATGCGCTGGCTGTACAGCGCCAGGTCTGCAGCGCTGGCCACGCCCCATACCACTTCGCGCACGGTCGAGCCGGCTTCGATGGCAGGCGGCAGGCCAGCCTTGTTGATATCGGCCAGCACCACACGGCAGCCGTTGAGGGTTTCAAAGATCACCTCATCGGCCTGTTCGCTGACTTTGCTCAGGCCCCAGTCGCTGAAAAAACGTGCACAGGTGTCCAGATCCTCGACACCGTAGGTGACTTCATCAATGCCTAAAACGCTCATAACCCACCTTCATTTGCCGTACCGGCCCAGGCCAGCGGTTGTTCATTCATGCCCCAGTAGAGGCTTTTCTGTTCCATGTACTGCAGGATGCCGAGGCGGCCTTTTTCCCGGCCCAGGCCGCTGTCACGCCAGCCGCCGAACGGGGTGGAAATCGAGAACTGCTTGTAGGTGTTGATCCACACCGTACCGGCCTGGATTTTTCGTCCCAGCGCCCAGGCGCGCTTGTAGTCGCGGGTCCAGATACCGGCAGCGAGGGCGTACAGGCTGTCGTTGGCCTGCTCCAGCAATTGCGCTTCGTCATCGAACGGGATGGCCACCAGCACCGGGCCGAAAATCTCTTCCTGACAGACTTGCTGGTGGTTGCCCAGGCCTTCGAGAATGGTCGGCGGGTAGAAGTAACCCTGGTCATAAACGCCGCCTTGCAAGCGCTTGCCCCCCAGCAGCAGGCGGCCCCCTTCGGCCAGCCCGAGGGCGACGTAGCGCTCAACCGATTCGCGGTGCGCGGCGCTGATCAGCGGTCCCATTTGCGTGCGCTCATCGGCAGGATCACCGACCCGCAATTGGGCGGCGGCTGCCACCAGCCGCGCCATAAACGGCTGGTACAGGGCACGGGCAACAAACAGGCGTGACCCGGCAATACAGGCTTCGCCCGAAGAGCTGAAAATACCGTACAGCACCCCGGCCACAGCGTGATCGAGGTCGGCGTCATCGAGCACGATGGTCGGCGACTTGCCACCCAGCTCCAGCGACACCGGCATCATCTTGTCAGCGGCGATATGGGCAATATGTTTGCCGGTTTTGGTCCCGCCGGTAAACGACACGCGCTTGACCAGCGGGTGGCGGGTGAGCGCATCACCCAGCAGCGAACCCTTGCCCGGCAGCACGCTGAGCAGGCCTTTGGGCAGGCCCGCTTCTTCGCAGATGCGGGCCAGTTGCAGGGCCATCAGCGGGGTGATTTCCGCCGGCTTGATCACCACCGCATTACCGGCGGCCAGGGCTGGCGCGACCTTTTGCGCTTCGCTGGCAATCGGCGAGTTCCATGGCGTGATTGCGGCGATTACACCCATGGGCTCGTAGACGCTCATGGTGACGAAATCACCGCGCGACGGGGTGATGGTTTCTTCGAGGGTTTCGCAGGCTGAGGCAAAAAACTGGAAGGTACCGGCTGCGCTGGCGACCAGTGCGCGGGTTTCGCTGATCGGTTTGCCGTTGTCCTGGCGCTGCAACTGTGCCAGTTCTTCGCTGCGTTCGCGGATCAGCTGGGCAATGCGATACAGCACAGTGGCCCGCTCGTGGGGTTTGCGCTGCGCCCAGCCGCTGTGCAGGAATGCCTGGTGGGCGCCTTGCACGGCGTCTTCCACGTCTTCGACGCTGGCTGCATTGAGCCAGGCAACTGCTGCGCCAGTGGCCGGGTAGCAGGTGGCGTAGCGCTCACCGCGGCCGCTGCGCCATTGGCCGGCAATGCAGATGGGTAGAGTTTGTTCGAGCGTCATAAATGCCTCAGCTGTAAGTCGTTAGCGGCAAGCCCGCTCCCACAGGTGTTCTGGTGCCCATAAAGGCTCATATCGAAATCACATGCGCGTGGTTGCCCAGGGCGCGCACTACGCTGTAAACGGTCAGCGCCGAGGTTTTCGGGTTGGCCAGCAGCGGTTTGCCGCGCAGGCTCATTTCAAAACCGCCAAAGGCTCCACGGGCTTCGAAGTGATGCACGTTCTCTTCGCTGCACGGGTCGGCAATCAGGGTCACCAGGGTGCGGTCAAGCCCCAGCCCGGCCAGGGACAGGGTGGCGGCGACGTTGGCGTTTTTTGGATAAAGCCGCGCGGCCTCGCGGGCACTGCCCTGAAAAATCACCGTAGCTTCGCTGATACTGTCCAGGTCGCAGACCTGCTCGGCCGGGGTGTTTTTCCAGGCTTGCGCCGGTTTGCGCCCGGTGTAGCTGACCGCATCCAGCCCGCCGACCTTGGCTGCCGACAGGGCGTCAATGCCGCCGATGGCGCCAGGCAGCAACTGGATATAGGTCTGGCCACGCTCGGCCGCCGCTTCCAGGCGCTCCACCAGGCCGACTTCGGACAACGCCCCCACCGAGACAATCAGGCACGGGATGCCACGCTCCAGCGCTGGCAGCACATGCTCTTCGATGGCGCGGTGGCCGGCGCACTCGACCAGCAGGTCGGGGCGCGCATCGGCCGGCAATGCGTTCAGCACCCGGGGTGGTTGCTTGAACCCCGCCAGACGCTGGCGCACCAGATCTTCGGAACCGCTTGAGGCGATCACGCAGTCAACCCGCATCTGTGCATCGTTCTGCAGCAGTTCGAGTACGCCGACGCCAATCGCGCCGCAGCCAACCATGGTGATATGCAACATGAGTCAATCCTCAGGCCGTGGCTTTTTGCGCTTTGGTTTCGCTGTTGGGCGGACCGGCGAACTGGGTGGCAAAGCTGCCGACGCTGAGCATGTCGACTTCCAGCAGGAACGGCCCGGGCTGCGCCAGGGCAGCCTCGACCACGCCGCCGAAATCCTTCAGATCGGTGACCAGCCCGTGGCGCAGGTTCAGCGACTCGGCGAGCATGGAGTAGTCCGGGGTATGCAGGTCAACGTAGCAGTGGCGGCTGCCATACACCGCGTCCTGGATATTGCGGATCACGCCATAACGCTGGTCATTCATCAGCAGGATCACCACATTGGCCTTTTCCTGCACCAGGGTCGCCAGCTCACCCAGGTTAAGGATGAAGCCGCCGTCACCGGCCAGGGCGAAGACCTTGCGCGAAGGGTCGGTTTCGGCCGCCGCAACCGCCGCGCCAATGGCCATCGGCATGCCCTGGCCAATACCACCACCCAGTGCATGCACCCCCGAACGCGGGTGGAACAGGGTCAGCAGGCGGTTGCCCCAGATGCTGTTGGACAGGGTCACGTCGCGGACCCAGGAAAAGTTGCGCCCGGTCATGCCCTGCAACTGCTCGACCATCGCCGAGTACGGTCCCAGATCAGCGATCAACTGAGTGCGCGACTGTTCGCGCACGGCCTTGAGGTCGGCGAGGAAGGTCGGGTCTATCTGCAGGCGGCCTTGCAAGCGATCGGCCAGACCATCGAGGGCCAGCGCCGCATCACCGCAGATAAACAGTTCGCTGTTGTAGCTGCGCCCTTCGATGGCCGGGTTGGCATCGATACGCAGGGTGTTGCGTGGCAGCTTCAGCGCGTATTTGAACGTTTCGTTGCTGCGCAAACGGGAACCGGCAATCAGCAGCGCGTCGCAGCTTTGCAGAAACTGCTCGACCCGTTTGTTTTGCGAAAAGGCACCCAGGCAGCGTTCGTCGTTTTCGTTGACCACACCACGGCCCTGGGTCGACGTGATCACCCCCACGCCCATCTCCAGCAGGCGTTTGACTTGCGCCCCGGCATGTCGCGCCCCGCCGCCGAGCCACAGCAGCGGACGGGTGGCGCTGGCCAGTCGCTCGGCCACCAGGTCCAGCGCTTCGGGCGACGGCACGGCCACCGCAATCGGCAATGGCGACAGGTCGGTGGGCATGGGGATAAAGGTCGACTGGATATCGATCGGAATCTCGACGCTGACCGGCCCGGTAGGGGCAGTGAGGGCGGTTTGCACGGCCAGTTTCAGGGTGCTGATCGCGGTCTCGACGCTGCGCACGCGGAACGCAGCCTTGGACACGGCCTTGAGCATGGTCAACTGGTCGCGGGCTTCGTGGATATAGGCGAAGTCCTGGTCCAGATACGGCGTTTCGATCTGCCCGGTGATATGCAGCAGCGGCGTGCCCGCAGTCAGCGCTTCGACCATGGCCCCTGCGGCATTGCCCGCTGCGGTGCCGGTGGAGGTCAGGCACACACCCAGGCCGCCGGTAGTGCGGGCATAGGCATCGGCCATATTGGTGGCCCCGGCTTCACCCCGGGCCATGACAAAGCGGATATTGCCCCGTGCGGCGAAGGCATCGAGGATCGGCATGTTGTGGATGGAGATCACGCCGAACGCGGCCTTGACCTCGCACTGCTCCAGAAACGCGGTGATGGCGGCGCCAACGGTGACGGTATTTTCATTACGCATGGCGGGACAGACCTCCAGAAACATCGATATGGCTGCCTGTGGTGTACGAGGACAGAGGCGAGGCCAAAAACAGGATCGCGCGGGCCGCTTCAAGCGGCAGGCCCAGGCGCCCCAAGGGAATGTGTTTGTGTTGCGCCAGCCGGGCAGTCCACTGTGACCAGTCCAGCTCGCGCTCTTCGCGGGCTTCGAAGCGGCGCCGCCATTGCCCGGACTCGACCAGGCCAATCAGGATGCCGTTGACCCGAATGCCCTTGGGGGCAAACTCGGTGGCCATTGAACGCACCAGGTTCATCACCCCGGCGCGTGCCGCCGAGGTGGCGACCATATGCGGCTCCGGCTGGCTGGCCAGCAGCGAGTTGACGCAGACGATGGCGGCGTCGGGCTGGCTTTGCAGTTGGCTCATAAAGGCGTGGACCGGGTTGATCACCGAGAAAAACTTCAGGTTCAACTCTTCGGTCCAGGCGCTGTCGGTGGTGTCGGCAAAGGTCGACACCCGGCCCTGACCGGCGTTGTTGATCAGGCTGGTGGCCGGGCCAAGCGCTGCCAGGCTTGCGGCGGCAAAGGCCTTTACCGATTCGGTATCCAGCACATTGCACACATGGGCCAGCAGGCGTGCATCGGGGAAGCGTTGGCGCAAGGCGCTTTCAGCGTTACGCAGGCGCTCTTCGTTACGTCCGCACAAGGCCACGGCGGCACCGGCTTCAAGCAGCAGTTCGACACAGGCCAGGCCAATGCCCGAAGAACCGCCCGTGACAATCGCGGTGCTACCTTGCAGTTGATAAAGGCTCATCTCAATCCCTCATCAAGGCGGTGACACGGTTGTGGCCGTCGTTGGCCGCACCGCTGTTGTAGTTGAGCAACCGCGACAGCTCGTCGGCGCTGCGACGCACTTGCAGGAGCAACTCGTTGAAGTTGACGTGGGCAATCTGCGCGGTGGGCACGGTCACCCCCAGGGCGGCGACAATCTTGCTCGACCCGTCGCGCACCGGAGCGGCCACGGTGGAGATCGACGATTCGAAAAAGCCTTCGCCGCTGACAAAGCCGCGCTGGCGGTCGGCCTGCACCATGTCGAACAGCTCCAGGGCGTTTTTCGGCGTGCAGGGCGAGTGCTGCTCAAGGTGATCTTCGGGGAACAGCTCGCGCAGTTCGCTCAGCGACAGGTCTTCGAGCAGGATGCGCCCCAGCACGGTGGCGTGGGCGGGCAGGCGGGTGCCGACGTTGACGGCGCTGGAGAACACCGACGGTGGCGAGACCTTGGCCACATACACGATCGAGCGACCATCGCGTACCACCAGATTGCTCGGGTAGTTGACCCGGTCGCACAAGCGCGCCAGCAGCGGTTGGCCCAGCTCGGTCAGCTCCAGCGAGGCCAGGTACTCGAAGCCCAGGCGCAGCACTGACATGCCGAGGCGGTATTCATTACCGCTGCGGGTGACGAAACCCATGGTTTCGAGGGTGGTCAGCAGGCGGAAAATCGTCGAGCGCGGCAGGGCCAGACGGCGAGCCAGCTCCGGCGCGGTCAGGGTGCGGTTGCTGCGCGTGAACTCGCACAGCAACAGCAGGCCACGCTCCAGGCCCGGCACGATGTATTTGTCCTGAGCGTCCTTGGGCAGTTCTGTATCTGTCATAGCGATGCACCTGTCAGGGGTTGTTTGATGGCAATGCCCAGTCGGCCTGCCACCGCATAAGGTTGTTCGATAGGGCTGGCATGGCCGGCGCCGTCAATCAGGCTGAAGCTGGCGCCTAACGTCCGGGCCAGCATCCGGCAGCTGTCGGGCGGGGTGATGCCGTCGGCGTCGCCGCAATGCACCTCGCAGGGCATCGACAGCGGCGGGTGGCGCAGCAGGTCATCACCGCACAGCAGCTCGATTGCCTGGCGATAACCCTCGGGGTCAAGCCGCGCCATGTTCCAGCGCACCCAGGCGTGATCCCTTGGGCTGGCGCCGGGTGAAAGCATGTAGGCACTGCGTTGTTCGGCCATGGCCTGAATGCCGGGATGCTCAATGTCGGCCAGGCGTTTTTTGCGCACGGCCTGGCCTTGAATCTGCCGGGATGGATGGCCATAGCCTTGCGCCGGGCTGATCAACACCAGGCGGCTGACGCGCTGTTGCTGTGCGCCGCTGGCGAAGGCCGTGGCGGTGATTGCACCTAGCGAGTGGCCCACCAGCACACAGCGGCGCACCTGCAGTGCATCGAGCATCTGGCACAGGCGCTCGGCGTAGTCCGAGGCATCCGGGGCCAATGAGCGCAGTGGTGTGGACTCTCCATAGCCGGGGGCATCCCAGGCAATCACCCGCACGCGCTGGCCGAGCAACTGCGCCACCGCCAGCCACGACGCAGAGCCCGAGCCAATGCCGTGCAACAGCACAATGGCCGGTCCGCTGCCGCATTCACGCAGGGCCTGACGCCCGCCTGCGACGTCCAGCGTGCGCAGGGGGAAGTTTTTCGCCAGGCGTGCCTCAAGGTCAGTGACGAGTGGGTCGGTGGTGGCGAGCAGCATGGCGTTATCCGCGCTTGATCGAGGCCAGAGGGTGCTCTGGCGGGTAAGTCGGGGTCAGCGGCTTTTTCGCGCCGAGCATCACGCACATCAGCGCATCTTCATCGCCGATATTGATCTCTTCGCGGTACACGCCCGGCGGCACGGAAATCACGTCGCGGTCGGTGAGGATGGTTTCGAAGCGCTCGCCGTCCT
Organism: Pseudomonas sp. B414; assembly: GCF_055408445.1. NCBI lineage: Bacteria > Pseudomonadati > Pseudomonadota > Gammaproteobacteria > Pseudomonadales > Pseudomonadaceae > Pseudomonas > Pseudomonas sp. B414. The sequence continues at coordinate 38,960 of NZ_JBUZTQ010000006.1, forward strand.
TTTCGATTACCACCTTGAGGGTGCCGCGCAGTACGAAAAACACCTCTTCAACGTCGGTGTGCAGATGCGGCGGGCCTTCGTGACCGGCGGGAATCACCATGGTCGAAAAGGTGAAGTTCTCCGACGGGATGGTGTTCATGTCGGTGCTGATGCCGGTGCCGCCAGTGCCGATATAGCGCATTTGTGCCCGGCGGAACTTGGGGTCGTAGTCAGCCTGGAACTTCAGCGCGTTCCAGTCGTACTGGCGCGTTTCGTAGCGGGCAATACGGGTTTTCATCCAACTGGCGAGGTCGCTGCCGGCAGGTTGTTCCCAGCTTTTTGGCGTGTCTTGTTGTGCAGATAGATCGGTCATGGCTGTCTCCGGTTCAAGGCATGACGAACCCGCCGTTGACCGGCAGGGTTTGTCCAGTGATAAAGCGGGCAAGGTCGGACAGCGCGAACAGCACGGCGCCGCTGACGTCCTCGGGCAATTGCGGGCGCTGGATGGCCCGACGGTCGTTGTACAAACGGTGGCGTGCTTCGGGTACATAGGCCGTGGCTTCGACCAGCACCAGGCCGGGGGCGATGGCGTTGACCGTGATGTTGTCGGTGCCCAGTTCGCGAGCCAGGCTGCGGGTCATGGCGATGATTGCGCCCTTGCTGGCGACATAGGCCAGCAGGTTTGGCGCGCCCCACAGCGGGGTGTCCGAGGCCAGGTTGACCACCGCGCCCTGGCCGCTGTTGCGCAGGGCGGGCAGGCAGGCTTTGGTCATCAGCCAGGTGCCGCGCACGTTGACCTGCATGACCTGATCCCAGGTATCGATATGCAGCTCTTCGCACGTCTTGCCGCCGGAATTGGTGATCGAAGCGTTGTTCACCAGCCCGTCCAGGCCTCCCAGCAAACGCACGGTTTCAGCTACGCAGGCATCGATCGAAGCGGGCTGCGCCAGATCTACCGTCACGCCATAAACGCTGAGGCCTTCGGCGCTTAGTTCAGCCGCCGATTGCTGCACGCGCTCAGCGAGAATATCGGCGATCACCACCCGAGCCCCGGCCTGGCCGATGGCCCGGGCAAAGGCCAGGCCCAGCCCACGGGCACCGCCGGTGACCAGCACCCGGCGCCCTTCAAGTAACGACTTGTGCGCGTTCATCATTGGGTACTCAGCATGGCTTTAGGCATGTAATGCAGCACCCGTTTCTCGGCCCAGACCACGGCGCCGTAAGCCAGCACGCCGATCACGGTGAGCATGACGATGGCGACGAAAACCCCCGCGGTATTGCCCTGGCCCTCGGCGTCCACCAGCAGGAAACCCAGGCCCTGGTTACCACCCACCAGTTCACCGACGGTGACGCCGATCACGGCCAGGGTCGAAGCAATGCGCAGGCCGGAGAACAGTGCGGCCATGGCCGACGGAAATTCCACCAGGCGGAAGATCTGCCAGCGGCTGGCGCTCATGGTGCGCACCAGGTTGATCATGTCCGGGTCAACGGTGCGGATGGCCGACAGCACGTTGATCATCACCGGGAAAAACACGATCAGGATCGCGATCAGAATCTTTGGGTAAATGGTGTAGCCCAGCCACATCACGAACAGCGGGGCGAAGGCCACTTTCGGGGCGATTTGCAGCGCCAGGATGTACGGCGAGAGCATGGCTTCGGCGCTGGGCGACAACCCCAGCGACACTCCGATGGCCACGCCGAGCAGTGCGCCCAGAGCGAAGCCGACGACGATCTCGAAAGCAGTGATCAGGGTGTGCTGCAGCAGGCCGCCGGTCTGCCACATCAGCACGCCTTCCTGGGCTACGCGGCTGAGCTTGGGCATAACGAATTCGGGCATGCCCAGCAGGCCCGGGCCCCATTGCCAGAGCAGCAGAAACAGGAGCAGCAGGGCGACGCTGCCGAACACGGAGTGGTTAAGGTTTTTCATCGTATCGGTACCTTGTTGTCACTGGCCGTCATTGCGCGGCGGTTGGCTGTCGATGAACTGGTTGGTGTACAGCTCGTCGAGCGCGGGTTCGCGGGTGACGATGCCTTCGCTGACATAGAACTGGCGCACCGTTTCCAGTCGCGCCGGGTCGATGCGGCCCAGGACGGGCTGGTTGGCATACACGTGCTCGACATACAGCTTGAAGATTTTCTCCAGCTCGTCTTGCTTGCCTGCGTAGGCCGGAACGGCTTTGGCGAAGGTCACGGCCGCGCCGCGCGGGTCCTGGATAATGTCGCGCATGCCTTGCAGGGTGGCCTGCACCGTGCCACGCACAATCTGCGGGTGGTTTTTGATGGCGTCATCGGATGCGATGATCGACTGGGCCATGCTTTCGAAGATCTGTTCTTGCGGGATCAGCTTGACCTTCAAACCAGCCTCTTGGGCCTGCACCACCCAGTCCGGCACACCGGCCATGGCCTGGGCCTTGTTGGCGGTGAACAACTGCCAGACCCCGGCCGGGCCTGCGGCCTGAATATTGACATCGGTCTTGCTCAGGCCGGCTTTGCGCAGTGTGGCGAGCAGGGCGTAGTAGGTGGTGTCCGAGTAGGACATCACGGTCATGGTCTTGCCCTTGAGGTCGGCCACCGAATTGATGTTGTCCGCGGCATTGGTTGCGATCATTGTCACCCCGCCTGCGCCCAGCACGGCCACGGCGCGCACGGGGATACCGTTGGCCCGCACCACGATCGGGGTATCGCCGATGGCGCCGCCGAGCATGGCGTTACCGGCGCCAATCTGCTTGGCCACATCCACACCGCCTTTGGCAGCGATGAACTTCATGTTCAGATTCTGGGCGGCGTAGTAGCCCTTTTCCTTGGCGATGATCCAGGGTGCGAACGCTGGCAGGTTCGGCGGCGCGGGCAACAGATAGGTCACGTCGGTGGGCTGCGCCTGGGCGGCGAAGGCCAGGCCAAGGCCCAGGGCAAGTGCGCTGGCCTGGCTAAAACGATGGAACACAGACTTGAACATGCGGACTCCTCAAGCAGGTGGGGGACGGCAGGGCGTGATCAATGCAGTTCGGTGTCGGCGCCGACCTGCAGCAACTCCATCAGGCGGCCTACCAGCGGGCCGATTTGCGGCAGTTTGCGGCGCTCCAGCGGGTTGTCGCGAAACGGCAGGTCGATGCTGATTTCTTCGATAATGGTGCCGGGGCGGGCGCTCATGACCAGCAGGCGATCGGACATGGCGATGGCTTCGATCAGGTCATGGGTGATGAACAGGGCGGTTTTCTTTTCATCGAACAACATGCGCGCCATGTCCTGTTGCAGGATCATCTTGGTTTGCGCATCCAGCGCCGAAAACGGCTCATCGAGAAACAGCACCTGCGGGTCGACGGCCAGGGTGCGGGCCAGGGCTGCACGTTGGCGCATGCCACCCGACAGCTGGAAGGGGTAGTGGTCGGCAAAGCCGTGCAAATGGCAGCGATCGAGCAGATCCTTGGCCACCGCCTGGCGTTTGGCCGCCGCTACACCCTGGATTTCCAGGCCCAGCTCGACATTGCGGCGGATACTGCGCCACGGCATCAACAGGTCTTTTTGCAGCATAAAGGCCACCTGACGCACCGGGCCGGTGACTGCCTCACCGCCGACGAAGACTTCGCCTTCGGTGGGGCGATAGAGGCCGGAGCCCATATTCAGGATGGTGCTTTTACCGCAGCCGGAGGGGCCGATGATCGACACCACTTCGCCACGGCGAATCTTGAAATTGACCTCGCGGATTGCGAAGGGGGCCTCGGTCTTTCCCTTGGCCGGGAAGCACTTTCCGACATTGCGGAATTCAATTTCGGTGGGCTCCAAATCTTCCTTGGGAGCGGAGTTATTCCATTGCGGCGTCACGGCGTACATCTCTTTCACAGCCATTGGGAAGGGTCTCTGGTCTGTTTTATAGGTGATACGGCGTTTAGTGCATGAACAATGCCAAAGTGTTACGGAATGGATTTTGTGTTTTAAAATGTTTATTAATCAGAGAGTTGTATATTTGCTGAGTTTTTAGGCGTGTTTTATATGTGAAACAACGTTTCCGGTCTGGCACAAAATTGCCCATTTTCAGAGCCGTGAAGAGGAATTTGTCAGAAAGTGGTGCTTCGGGAAGTAACGGAAAAACGCCCAAATTCGGCGATTTGTTTTAAGAGTGAAACAAGGCTTTTTTAAATCTCAGTACTGTTCGCCTAAGTGAGCGCTAGCTCTTGTGTTTCTGTGGGCGCGGGCAGATCAAAAGCACTGCGCCCCGAGGTGGCCCACCTGGGGGCTATTTGGTAATCATGCAGTTGCGAAAACGGTAGTCGTTGACTCGCTCCGCGAGGCTGCGATCGGCTGCGCAGCAGTCGTAAAGCCATTTAATCCGGTCATTCAGGTACAACCCCGATCTCTGGAAGGTCGCGCTTACCGGGTTTGCGACCGCTCCGCGCTCGATCGCAGCCTCGTTCCACTCGTCAACGACTACAACCGGTGCATGTAAAGTTCGGTAAACCTTCGCTTCACTCCCGCCAGACGCTGCTATAAGGGCGGCGTTTTTTCCCCTTGAAGTTGAGCGTCCGGTCATGAAGTTGAAGTCTGTTGTCAAAGCAGTTGTCGTAGCAGTCGTAGTGTCGGCCTTGTCCGGTTGCTGGATGTTTATGCCTCCTGGCGGCGGGGGTGGTGGTTACGGCGGTGGAGGTGGGCATGGCGGTGGCCAGCACGGCGGTCCGCGCTGATCGGATAAGTCGCTTTATTGTGGGAGCGGGCTTGCCCGCGATGGCATCGACGCGGTTTAACTCAAACACTGCATCGCTTGTATCGCAGGCAAGCCGGCTCCCACAGGATGGCATTACAGCTCCAGCTTGTACCCCACGCCATACAGCGACTGGATCGGGTCTTGTCCGGGGCTGGCCTGGGCCAGTTTGCGACGCAGGTTGCGGATATGGCTGTCGACCGTGCGGTCGGTGACCACGCGGTGGTCGGAGTAGAGTTTGTCCAGCAACTGGTCACGGGAAAATACTCGCCCCGGGGCGCGGGCGAAGGTGTTGAGCAGGCGCAGCTCTACGGGCGTCAGGTCCAGCGCCACGCCGTCGAATGAGGCGCGATACTGCGCTTCGTCGATCTGCAGGCGGGCCTGGGCCACCTGCTCGAACTGCGTGCTGCGGCGCAGGATGGCCTTGACCCGGGCCACCACTTCACGCGGGCTGAACGGCTTGCAGATATAGTCGTCAGCACCCAGGTCCAGCCCTAGCAGGCGGTCCACTTCTTCAACCCGGGCGGTGATCATGATCACCGGCACCGCGCTGAAACTGCGCAGTTCCCTGCAGATGTCCAGGCCGTCGCGCCCCGGCAGCATCAGGTCCAGCAGGATCAACCTCGGCGCATGGCTGCGCACCCACGGCACCACGTCCAGGCCGTTGTCCAGGCAATGCACGGCGTACCCGGCGAGGCTCAGGTAGTCGTGCATCAACGCGGCCAGTTTGGGTTCATCTTCAACGATCAGAATGGTGTCCATGGTTTACACCTTGCGCGGCAGGCGCAGGCTGAGCCACAGGCCGCCCATGGGTGAGTGGTCGGCCGTCAGGTTGCCGCCGTGGGCCAGTACGATGCTGTGACAGATCGCCAGTCCCAGGCCGGCTCCACCACTGGCGCGATTGCGCGAGGCCTCACCGCGATAGAAGCGCTCGAACAGACGGGGCAATTGCTGGGGATCGACGCCAGGGCTGGAGTCCATAAAGTTGACCCGTATGTGTTCATCTTCAAGGGCGGCGCTGATCAGCAGCATGCCGCCGGCATCGGTGTAGCGCACGGCGTTTTCCAGCAGGTTGCCAAACAGCTGTTGCAGGCGCTTGGCATCGGCCTCCAGCAGCAGCGGTGAGGATGGCAGGCGCAGTTCAACCCGCAAGCCGGCCGCATTGCAGCGTTCCTGGTACATGGCCACCGAGGTCTGCAGCAGGTCGTTGAGGTCGCATTGGCTTTTGCGGTAGGTCAGGGCACCCACATCGGCCAGTGACAGCTCATACAGGTCGTCCACCAGTTTGCTGAGCATGCCGACTTCGCCTTGCAGTGACTTCATCGAGCTGTGATCAAGGGTGCGCACGCCGTCCTCGATGGCTTCCAGTTCACCGCGCAGAATCGACAGCGGCGTGCGCAGTTCGTGGGAGACATCGGCCATGAATTCACGGCGCATTTTTTCGTTGCGCTCAAGGGTGTAGGCCAGCTGATTGAAGTCGCGGGCCAGCTGGCCGACTTCGTCATTGGACGATACGGCTACCCGGTTGCTGTATTCCCCGGTGGCCAGTTTGTGGGTGGCGGCAGCCACGCGCTTGACCGGGTCGAGCAGGGTGCGGGCAATCCACCAGGCAATCAGCATGGCCAGCAGCAGCGAGAGAACCCCCATGCCTAGGCTGGTTTGCAATTGATATTGCTGGAACCGCTCGCCACCGGCCTCGGTCACGCTCTGGAACGGGGTCACGGCCAGCCAGCCGACGGTTTTGCCATTGACGTCAATCGGCCGCAGCAGGGCGTCATCGCCAATCGAGGGATAGCCGGTAACGCGTTTTTTGTCCTGGTCGAGCAGGGCGATGCGAAATAGCGCGCCGGTCAGGTCCGATGGCAGCGGGTTTTTAAGATCGCCGCGTTTGGGTTCGTCCCCTGCGTCTGGCCGCATCAGCTGAAACCAGCGCTCCGGGTTGTGGCGCAAGAATTCCCAACTGCCTTCGCGCTGCCAGGCACTGACCATGCGCGGTTGCACAGACTCCATGCGCTCCAGCGCCTGTTCATTGAGATAGCCGAGAAACCCCCTGGTGAAGCTCCAACTGGTGGCCAGGCCCATGCTCAGGATCACGAACAGCACGCTGGCCAGAACGGCGATAAACAGTTTGGTGGAGATACTCAGTTTCATCGGCTCGGCTTACTGGCGAAATGGCCCGTTCATTTAGGCCCTGCGCCGGGGAAGATTCAAGGCTTGCGGGCAATCTTCAATTTTCCTGCACATTTGCCTCGCACCATGACATCAGCCAACTGTCTTGTAGAGGCCGCCATGTCGATCAAACTGTTTACCAAATCCCTGGTAACCGCCGCTGTTGTTGTGTCCTTGCTGGTTCTTTTTGTGCTGAGCGGCTGCTCGGCAGGGGACTCCGCTCCTGTCGCCGAAAAACCCAAGGTGTCAGTGCTGACGGTGCAACCGCAGCGTCAGGCTTTGACCACCGAGCTGGCCGGTCGCACCCAGGCCTTTATGGTTGCCCAGATCCGCCCGCAGGTGGGGGGCATCGTGCAGCAGCGTCTGTTTGTCGAAGGTGCTGAGGTCAAGGCCGGGCAGGCGCTGTATCAAATTGACGCGGCGCCGTACAAGGCTGCCCTGGCGCAGATGCAGGCCACCGCCGCCAAGGCCCGCGCTACCCTCAAGTCCGCGCAGTCCACCGCCCGGCGCGATGCGCAGCTGGCGAAGATTGATGCCATCAGCCAGCAAGACAACGAAGACGCCCAGGTTGCGCTGCAAACGGCCCAGGCCGATGTGCAAGTGGCGTTGGCCGATGTCGAGACGGCACGCATCAATCTGGCTTATACGCGGATCAGTTCGCCGCTCAGTGGCCGCATTGAAACGTCGACGGTGACCCCCGGCGCGCTGGTGGTCGCCAGCCAGGACACCGCGCTGACCACCGTGCAGCAACTGGACCCGATCTATGTCGACGTGACGCAATCGACCACCGAGCTGCTGCGTCTCAAGCGCGACCTGGCCAGCGGAGCCCTGCAGGGCAGCAGCGCGATTGAGGCGCCGGTGCTGCTCAAACTGGATGATGGCAGCACCTATAACCACGCCGGCAGCCTCAAGGTCAGTGGCGTAACGGTCACTGAAGGGACCGGCACCGTCACCTTGCGTGCCGTGTTCCCCAACCCCGATCACCTGTTGTTGCCGGGCATGTACGTGCGTGCCGTGCTGGACCAGGCCACCGATGACAAGGCCATCCTGATCCCGCAAAAAGCCGTGACCCGCAGCGCCAGTGGCGTGACCTCGGTGCTGGTGGTGGTCGATGGCAAGGTCGAGCAGCGTGTGGTGAGCATTGACCGTGCCGTGGGCAATCAGTGGTGGGTGACCGCCGGCCTGAATGCCGGTGACCAGGTGATTGTCGAAGGCGGGCAAAAAGTGCGAGTGGGCAACGAAGTACTGGCGCAGAACAGTCAAACCCGGCCGTTGCCGACCCGTGCCGCACCCACTGCCATTGCGCAGGAGGGTTGAGCATGGCGCGTTTCTTTATTGATCGACCGATTTTCGCGTGGGTGATCGCCATCGTGATCATGCTGGCCGGGGCCATGTCGATTACCCAATTGCCCCTTGAGCAGTACCCGGATATCGCGCCGCCCACGGTGAAAATCGCCGCCACCTACACCGGCGCATCGGCCAAGACGGTGGAGGACTCGGTGACCCAGGTGATCGAGCAGCAGATGACCGGCATCGACAAACTGACCTATATGTCGGCCTCCAGCAGCTCGGCAGGCAGCGCCAGTATCAACCTCACCTTTGAGGCTGGCACTGATCCCGACGTGGCGCAGATGCAGGTGCAGAACAAACTCCAGCAGGTGGAGTCGCGCCTGCCGGCATCGGTGCAAAGTGAAGGCCTGACCGTGACCAAGGGCGGCTCGGACTTCTTGATGATTGCGGCCCTGGCGTCGGATAACCCGAGCGTTACCGGCACCCAGATCGGTGACTATATCTCCAGCACCTTGCTCGACTCGATCAGCCGTATCGACGGCGTGGGCGAGGTCAAGACGCTCGGCTCGGGTTATGCCATGCGCATTTGGCTGGACCCGGCGCTGCTGCAAAAATATTCGCTGATGCCATCGGATGTGACCACCGCCCTGGAGGCGCAAAACACCGAAGTGTCGGCCGGGCAGTTGGGTGCCTTGCCCGCCGTGGCCAGCCAGCAACTCAATGCCACCATCAGTGCGCGCAGCAAACTGCAGACCGCCGAAGAGTTTCGCAATGTGGTGGTCAAGTCCACCAGCACCGGCGCCGTCGTGTTGCTCGGTGATGTGGCCACGGTCGAGCTGGGCAGTGACAGTTATGACGTCAACTCGGCCCTCAACGGCAAGCCGGCAGCGGCCATGGGCGTACAACTGGCCACGGGCGCCAATGCGCTGCAGGTCGGTGAAGCGGTCAAGGCCAAGCTTGCCGAACTGGAGCCTTACTACCCCAGTGAAATGCAGCTCAAGAACGTGATCGCCTACGACACCACGCCCTTTGTCAGCCTGTCCATCGAAGAGGTGGTCAAGTCACTGGGCGAGGCCATCGTGCTGGTGGTGCTGATCATGTTTTTGTTCCTGCAGAATTTTCGCGCCACGCTGATCCCCGCGATTACCGTGCCGGTGGTGTTGCTGGGCACCTTCGGGGTGCTGGCCATATTCGGCTATTCGATCAACACCCTGACCATGTTTGCGATGGTCCTGGCCATCGGTCTGTTGGTGGATGACGCCATTGTGGTGGTGGAAAACGTCGAGCGGGTGATGAGCGAGAAGGGCTTGTCGCCGCTGGAAGCCACGCGCCAATCAATGGATGAGATCACCAGCGCCCTGATCGGCATCGCCCTGGTGCTGAGCGCAGTGTTTATTCCCATGGCGTTTTTCAGCGGTTCAACGGGGATTATCTACCGGCAGTTTTCCGTGACCATTGTCTCGGCCATGGTGCTGTCGGTGCTGGTGGCCATGACCCTGACTCCGGCCTTGTGCGCAACGTTGCTCAAACCGGTTGACGGTAAGGGCCATGGCCCGCAGAGCGGTTTTTTTGGCTGGTTCAACCGTAGTTTCGAGCGCAGTGCCGCGGCTTATGAAAAGCGGGTGGGCGGCATTTTGCGCCGGGGCGGGCGCAGCCTGGTGATCTATGCGCTGGTGGTTGCGGCCATGGCGGTGGGCTACGCCAAGTTGCCCACCTCGTTTTTGCCCGATGAAGATCAGGGCATTCTTATGGCGCAGGTGCAATTGCCGGTAGGCGCCACTGACGATCGCACCCAGGCGGTGCTCAAGCAGTTCGAGAGCTACATGCTTGAGCAACCAGAGGTTGAGGCGATGATCAGTATTTCCGGGCTGGGCATGGGCGGTAACAGCCAGAACTCGGCGCGGGCCTTTATCCGCCTCAAGGACTGGAGCGAACGCAGCGGTGCCGGGCAGGATTCGGCCGCAATCGCCCAGCGTGCCACCCGTGCGCTGTCGAGCATCGGCGATGCCAATGTGTTTGTCATGCAACCGCCTGCCGTGCGCGGACTGGGGCAGAGTTCGGGGTTTGACCTGCAACTCAAGGATCTCGCCGGGCTAGGGCACGAAGCCCTGGTGGCTGCCCGCGAACAGTTTATCCAGTTGGCCAGCCAGGACCCGCGCCTGCAGGGCGTTCGCAGCAACGGCCTGGACGACACGCCGCAACTCAAGGTCAGCATCGATGACCGCAAGGCCGGGGCACTGAGCCTGACCACCAGCGATATCAACGCCACCTTGTCCACGGCCCTGGGCGGTACTTACGTCAATGACTTCCTCAATCAGGGCCGGGTGAAAAAGGTCTATGTGCAGGGCGAGGCGTCGGCGCGCATGCAGGCGGCCGATCTGGATCACTGGTTTGTGCGCAACAGCAACGATGAAATGGTGCCGTTCTCGTCGTTCGCCAGCAGTTCGTGGAGCTACGGCTCGCCGCTGCTGGAACGCTACAACGGTAGTTCCTCACTGGAGGTGGTGGGCGATCCGGCACCGGGGGTGAGTTCCGGGGTGGCGATGGACGCCGTAGAGTCGATCATCAAGCAATTGCCCGAGGGCATCAGCTACGAGTGGACCGGGCAATCGTATCAACTGCGTCTGTCGGGCTCGCAGGCGCCGCTGCTGTACGGGATTTCGGTGCTGTTTGTGTTCCTGTGCCTGGCGGCGCTCTACGAGAGCTGGTCGGTGCCGTTCTCGGTGATGCTGGTGGTACCGCTGGGCGTGGTGGGCGCGGTGCTGGCCACCCGTTTCACCGGCTTGAGCAATGACGTGTACTTCCAGGTGGGGCTGTTGACCACCGTGGGGCTGGCGGCGAAAAACGCAATTCTGATCGTCGAATTCGCCAAGCACCTGCAAGAGCAGGGCAACAGCCTGGTTGACGCCACCCTGATCGCCGTGCGCCAGCGGTTGCGGCCGATTTTGATGACATCCCTGGCCTTCATGTTCGGTGTGCTGCCCCTGGCCCTGAGCACGGGTGCGGGGTCTGCCGGGCGACAGGCCATCGGTACCGGGGTGCTGGGCGGCATGTTCAGCGCCACCGTGCTGGGGATCTTCTTTGTTCCGCTGTTTTTCGTGATGATCCGCCGCCGTTTCAGTCGTGTACCGCAGGCGCATGCATCTACCACCACTGACCGTACAGGTGAAGCATGATGGGTTTTCGTTGGCCATTGCTGGCCGCTTTCGTGCTGCTGGGCGGCTGTATCAATCTGGCGCCTGAATACCAGCGCCCGCAAGCACCGGTGGCCGCACAATGGCTGCCGGGCACCGCTACGCCCAAAGGGCAGGTGGCGGCTGATATTCAGTGGCAGCAGTTTTTCACCGACTCGCGCCTGGCGCAGTTGCAAACCCTGGCACTGGCCAACAACCGCGATCTGCGGGTGGCCAGCCTGAATATCGAAAAGGCCCAGGCGCAATACCGTATCCAGCGGGCGGCGTCGTTTCCGGGAATCGACGCCAGTGTCAGCGGCAGTTCCAGCCGGACCAACAGCAGCACCAGTCACAGCTACAGCGCCGAACTGGGACTGAGTAGCTACGAAGTGGATGTGTTCGGGCGGGTCAAAAACCTTCAGGACGAAGCACTGCAATCGTATCTGGCGCTGACCGAAACCCGGCGCAGTACGCAGATCAGCCTGGTCGCCGAAGTGGGCACCGCGTGGCTGACGTTGGCGGCGGACAACGAACGCCTCAAGCTGGCGCAGGAAACCCTGGCCAGCCAGCAGTCCACCTACGAACTGACCCAGCGCAGCCATGGTTTGGGCGGTTCATCGGGGCTGGCGGTGTCTGAAGCGCAAACCACCGTAGAGTCGGCACGGGTCGATGTGGCCGAGTACGCCAGCCAGGTGCTGCAAGATCAGAATGCCCTGACCCTGCTGGTGGGCAGCGAGATCCCGGACAACCTGCTGCCGGGTGAAAGCCTGGAATCGGCGGCGATGCTGGTGCAAGTGCCCGCCGAGTTGCCGTCAACGTTGTTGCAGCGCCGCCCGGACGTACTCGCCGCCGAGCACACGCTGCAGTCGGCCAATATCGATATCGGCGCGGCGCGAGCGGCGTTTTTCCCCAGCATTACCCTGACTGCCGGTGCCGGTTCGGCCAGCACCAGCCTGTCGAGCCTGTTCAAGGCCGGCAGTGGCGCGTGGAGCTTTGCCCCGAGCATCAGCCTGCCAATCTTCGACGCCGGCAGTAATCGGGCTACGCTGGACTCAGCCAAAAGGGAGCGCGAGATCCAAGTGCAGACTTACCAACTGACCTTGCAGACCGCGTTCAAGGAAGTGGCCGATGCACTGGCGGTACGCAGCACCCTGGACCAGCGCCTGACGGCGCAGCAGGCATTGACCGATGCCAGCCGCAAGAGCTACGAGCTGTCGGATGCGCTGTACCGGGGCGGCTCGCAGAGCTTCCTCGAAGCCCTGGTGTCGCAGCGTTCGCTGTACAGCGCCGAGCAGGACCTGATTACCCTGCGCCTGGCCGAGCAGAGCAACCGGGTGACCTTGTACAAGGTGTTGGGTGGTGGCTGGAACTGAGCGCAGGAATGCAAAAACCTGTAGATACTCTGTTGCAGGTCAAGCCCTATCGTGGGGGCGAGCCTGCTCGCGAACGACCTTCACGAGCAGGCTCGTTCCCACGGCTACAGGTTTTTCACACCCTATGTAACGCTGAGGGCTTTAGCCTTCGGCGCTGCGCGCCAGGCTATCGATAACCTGGGTGAGCACGTCATCGGCGACGGGCACTTCATTGCGACGTATCTGGCGATACTCGCTAGGGGTGCAGCCTGCGTACTGCTTGAACGCGCGGGCGAAGTAGGAGGGGTCTTTGAACCCGACCTCGTAGCCGATGCTGGTAATGGGCATCTGGCTGTTGTCGAGCAGGTCCTTGGCGCTGTCCATGCGCTTGCCCAGTACGTAGTCCATAAAACCCAGCCCGTAGACTTCCTTGAACAGGCGGCTGAAGCGGAAGGTGGTCATGCCGCAGCGCTTGGCCAGGTCTTTCTGGTCGATGCTTTCGCAGTAATGCTGGTCGATGTACTGCAGTACATTGTGCAGCGCGTTGTGTTTCTGGTGGTCGGTGGTCAGGCGGATGCTGTCGGGCAGGGCTGGGCCATGCTCGATCGGCAACGTCTTGTTGCTGTTCCCGGCGGCGTTTCGCAGTTCGCACAACTGCTCCAGGGCGTTCAGGTAACGGTTGATTTCGGTCGCGCTCAGGGGCAGCACCACGTATTCCCATACCCGCGAACGCATGGCCCAGACCGCGAGTTCTTCGGAGTGCTGCACGGTAAACATGGTGATCGGGATGGAGGGTGATTTGAATTTGATCTCCTGCAACAGATTGAGCCCCGACAGGTCGGGGCAGTCAAAATGCATGCAGATCATGTCTGGCACCGGTTCGCGGTGTTTGCTGGCCCAGCCCCGGGGGGTATCCAGCTGGCAGTGGCAGGCCGAGCGGAAGGGCAGTATCAGCTCTTCAGTCGATTGGTTGCGCGTAAGGTCGAACCATAAAAGATGGGGTTTTTTGACAGCTTCGGATTTCATTCACTTAATCCTTTCTTGTGTAATGTGCTGTCTGGTTAAAAGATAGAATCATTATCGTTGCGTGGTTGTAAGTGTGCGGTTAATTGGATCCGATACTGATGTTTTTTTTATTTGGTTAGTGCAAAAAAATCCTGCTGTTCGACAATAATCTCCTAACGGCTCTGGCCGCCTCTGGCTAGCCTTCAAATAGGCGGTGCATTAAGTAATCGCTTTGGGTAAGCCACTCGAATGAGGTGAACAAAATGAACTTGCAAACCATTAAAACTTCCGTCCTGGCTTTCATTAATGATGAAGATGGCCTGACCATTGTCGAGTACGCCGTGGCCGGTGGCCTGGTAACCCTGGGGGCGGTAGCAGCATTTGTCACCCTGGGCGGCAACGTCAAGGACGCCATCACCAGTCTGGGCTGTGCAATCAAGGGTACTACCTGCTGACGCAAGGCTAATGATCACTGGGCCTGGCTCCTGTTAGCTGTGGTGGCTGCCTGGGCGCAGCACCCATGATACGAACCTGTACACAAGTATTGACGTTGCTTTACGGCTGTGAAGATTAAATCCTGCTAAGAAACCCCCGGCTTAGTCTGTTGCGCTATACGTCCCCTCTAGCGCGGCACCCTTAAGCCGGTTTTTTTGCGTGTAAGTTAGTTGTAGTACGGCTTGCATATAATGACAGTTGTCTGCGCCGGTCCTGTTGTTTTTAACTATCTACAGCCCCGGCAATAAAGTCCTAACAGTCAGCAAAAATCTCCTAACCCTCAAATAATGCACTGGCTAAGATTCAATCAAGCAGCGCAAACAGCCCTGCTTCTTGATATCAAACATTGAGTGAGGTGGACGAAATGAGCCTGCAATCAATCAAGACTTCCGTAGTGAAGTTTATCAACGACGAAGACGGCCTGACCATTGTGGAATATGCAGTGGCAGGCGGGCTGATAACCCTGGGCGCTGTCGCCGCATTTATCACCCTGGGCGGCAATGTGAAAACAGCGATCACCAGTCTGGGATGCGCTGTCAAGGGTACAACCTGCTAACACCATGTCTCCTGTTGAGGGTGCAGCCATGAGCGAGGTACAGATTGTTGCTGTTGCGTTGCTATCAGGGCTGCTGGGAGTTGCGGTGGTGAGCGATCTTCGCAATCACCGCATTCCCAACCTTCTGGTTTTGCTGGGGCTGGTGCTGGGAGTGGTTGGCCAGACCTGGGCCGCAGGCTTTATCGGGTTGGGTCATTCACTGCTGGGCATGCTGATCGGTTTCGGGATTTTCCTGCCCATGTACGCGGTAGGCGGCATGGCGGCCGGGGACGTCAAGTTAATGGCCATGGTCGGCGCTTTTCTCACACCCCACGACGCCCTTTGGGCTGCGTTTTTCAGCCTGATCGCCGGCGGTGCATGCGGATTGTTGATTGTGCTGGTGCGTGGCCAAGTCCAGCAAACCCTGGGTCGCTACTGGTTGATGCTCAGAGCCCGGGCCTATTTTTCACCCGCGGCGGATGAAGTGGCCGGCAAACCTTTCCCTTATTCGGTCGCAGTTTTGCTCGGCACCTTGGCCAGTGTCTTTTGGCTGCCCTTGGGCCACTAGTTCAGGAGAACACCATGTACGCCATCAGCAGCAACCGTGTTTCTCTCGACGAACGCGAAGCAGTACAGAAACTGGCTCCACAGCCACGCACAATCCTGGAAACCGGATTGGCAGACAATTTTCTCGGTGATCTGGTGTGCAAGCATTTATATGATGCGGGCGTGCTGGACATGGTGCAGCTGGTAGCGCGACTGGCGCTTACCGGTGCGGTAATGGAAGAAATCCTCACTTTTCTGCGCAAGGACCGCCGCGTCGAAGTCCTTGGCCAGGCAGGGGGTCAGGCCATGCGCTATGGTCTGACCGAGCGCGGCCGCAACAGTGCCCGCGATGCCCTGGCCCGCAGTGGCTATATCGGTGCAGCGCCTTATCCGGTGAGTGCTTACCGCTCGCTGCTCAAGCTACAGACCATTCACCACGGCCGTATCAGCGCCCATGACATGCACCATTGCTTTGGGTCGATGGTGCTGGCGCAAAGCATGCTCGATCAGTTGGGTGTGGCCCTGAACTCCGGCCGCGCCATCATGATTTACGGGCCTGCGGGTACCGGCAAGACCTACGTCAGCAGTCGCTTGATCCGGTTATTTGCCGAGGCAATCTGGGTGCCCCATGCGATTGCGATCAACGAATCAGTCATCGAGATTTTTGACCCTCAAGTGCACCGGCGTCTGGGCGATGACGAGCATCAGAACGTCCTTATGCTCAACGAAGGCATAGACCGTCGCCTGCTGTGTTGCGAACGCCCCATCGTGATCACTGGCGGTGAACTGACAATGGAGCAGCTGGACGTCCGTTATGACCCGTACACCCGTCAGTACCAGGCGCCTTTGCAACTCAAGGCCAGTAACGGCCTGCTGATCATCGACGACCTGGGCCGCCAGCGCATGACCCCGGGCGAATTGTTGAACCGCTGGATTGTGCCCATGGAAGAGAGACGCGACTTCCTCAACCTGGGCGGTGGCCGCCATTGCGAGCTGCCGTTCGACCTGATCCTGGTGTTCTCCACCAACCTCAATCCGCTGGAACTGGCCGACGAAGCGTTTTTGCGACGCATTGGCTACAAGCTGCAATTCGGCTACCTCAAGCCCGGCGAATACGAACGAATCTGGATTCAAGAGACGCAGCGACTGGGCATCCCCTATGACCCGATGTTGCTCAGTTTTGTGCTGCGAGACCTGTATGGCGCCGAAAACATGCCCCTGGTGCCATGTCATCCCCGGGATCTTTTGAATATGGCGTGCGATCGCCAGCGTTATCTGGAGGGGGCGGGGCCACTGACTACTCAGGAACTTGAGTGGGCATGGCGCAACTATTTCGTCCAACTCGATTTTCTTGGGTAAGGAGTGACTGTCATGAACTCGCGCACGCTGACTTTGATTGTCCTGTCCGTGATTCTCGGGCTGGGCGCCACATGGATGGCCAACAACTGGCTCACGGCACGGCTCAACACCAGCCCTGACGATAATCAGCAAAACGTGGTGATCGCCACGGTGGAAATCGCTTTCGGGCAGATGATCGAGCCTCAGCAGGTGACCGTGGTGCGCATGCCCAAGGACGCAGCCCCCGAAGACGCCTTCGATGCCACTGAAAAAGTGGTCGGCAAGATCGCCACCTTCTCCATGCTGCGCGGCGACATCCTGCGCGGTGCAAGGGTTGCCGAGCACATGGGCGGCAGCACCCTGGCCTCGCTGATCGAACCGAGCAAACGCGCCATCTCGGTGCGGGTGGATGATGTGGTCGGCGTCGGCGGCTTCCTGCTGCCGGGCAATCGGGTCGACGTGCTGGCCACCCGGCAGGTCGGCAGCGAGGGTAACGCCGAGTCCAAAACCATCCTTGAAGATCTGCGCGTACTGGCAGTCGATCAGACCGCCAGCACTGACAAGACCCAACCGGTGGTGGTGCGTGCCGTCACCCTGGAGATGACCCCGTCTCAAGCCGAAGTGCTGGTCAAGGGCATGACCGCCGGCAAGGTGCAACTGGCCTTGCGCAACCCGCTGGATAACACCAAGACCCCGGTGGTGGCCGAACCCGTGGCAATGGCGGCGCCAGTACTGCCGCCGGTGATGGCCAAACCGATAGTACGTCGCCGCGCACCTGCCAACGACGGTGGCGTGATTGTGATTCGCGGTGTCGCGGCCACAGTAGAAAAAGCGATGTAGAGGGCCGGGTAGCGGCATCGCAACACTTATGAAGGTGGAACATCATGAACGCGCGCATCCAACAGCCCCACACCGCGTTTCCCCAGCAACAGCGCGGCGCCATGCTCGTCCTGGTGGTGATTGCCATGGCCTCGCTCCTGCTGATGGGCGCCCTGGCGCTGGACGGCAGCCATATGCTGCTGAACAAGACTCGCCTGCAAAATGCAGTGGATGCGGCGGCACTGAGCGGGGCCAAGACCCTGAGCATGGTGGTGGGCGCGACCGGCTCTGCCAGCCTGACGCAAACCGCTGCCCTCAATACCCTGAGCCTGAATGCCAATGCCACAGGTAACGAGGAGCTGGGCAAGGCCATCACCGCCAACCCCTCAGGCTTTGCCTCGGTGGAACTGGCAACCAGTGTCTATGGGCCGTTTTCTTTCCCGGGGCCTGCCAATGCGACCTTTGTTCGGGTAACGGTAAACAACTATCCCCTGAGCAGTTTTTTCTGGGGGGTATTCCAGGCCCTGGACAATGGCAACGCCACAAGCAAAGCCGTGGCGGCAGTGGCCACTGCCGGGCCGAGCCCGAGCAGCGGCCCTTGCGACCTGACCCCGCTGCTGGTGTGCGGCGACCCTGCGCAAAACAACCCGGCCGCCGGGATGTTCTGGGGCTTCAAGTTCGGTGATCTGCAGGTATTGAAAACTGCCGCCAACAACGGTTCTGCCATTGGCCCGGGGAATTTCCAGCTGCTGGACTTCGGCGCGGGTGGCAAGACGGTCAGGGAAGGGCTGGCAGGCGGTATTGATCAGTGCAATATCGTCGGTGCCACCGCCCAGACCAAACCGGGCAATACCGTGGGCCCGGCCTCCCAGGGCCTCAATACGCGCTTTAACGAATACAAGGGTGGCCTCAGCGCTTCGGACTATCCGCCGGATCTGGTGGTTACAGTTAACCCCAAGTCGTTTACCTACGCCGGGTCGCCCGCGCCGATTCTGTATGACGGCAATACGGTCACTTCCAGCAGCGGCAACCTGTCCACCACCGGCGGTGCCCTATACGACTACAACAACTGGAAGCAGGATGAGGCTGCCTGTGTGGGTGGCGGCGCCGGTTGCCAGGGCAATGGCGTTTTTGAACGGCGCATCCTGAAGATCGTGATCGGCGATTGCTCAGGCAAAAACGACGGTGCCTCGGCGATTCCGGTACTGGGCTTCGGTTGCTATTTCGTGATGCAGCCAGCCGCCCAGCAGGGTAACGAGGCGCAGATTTTCGGCCAGTTTGTCAGTGTGTGCGAAGGCGACAATGTGCCGGGCCCGGATCCCGCAGCTAACGTCGGGCCACAAATCATCCAGCTGTACAAAACCTATATCGACAACAACCAGACGCCGAGCACCGACTCCTAGGAGGTCTCATGAGACGCTGTGGATTCAAGTCGGCCCGCGCCCAGCGGGGCCTGGCAATGGTCGAGCTGGCCCTGACCCTGCCGTTGCTGGTGTTGCTGATGCTGGCCTTCGCCGAGTTCGGCCGCATGCTGTTCCAGTACAACAGCCTGCAACAGGCCAGTCGTGACGCCGGGCGTTATGTGGCCAGCCAGGCATGGAATGCGACCCTGGGCACGGTGGATTTGAACGCGGCGCTTGTGTCGCAAACCAAGAACGTGGCCGTTTATGGTCTGCCGGCCAACCCCAACGGCTACCCGGCGGCGGCCCCGGGCCTGACTACCGGCAATGTCACGGTGAGTGCGGTGGGCACCAACCATGTGCGGGTCAGCATTGCCTATACCTTTGTTCCGGCGCTCGGCAGCGCCATCCCGGCGTTGTATGGCAGCAGCGTGCCGCTGGGCCTGCTGCTGACTTCAACGGTCGTAATGAGGGCCTTGTGATGAATCGCAAACATATGGGCGGCGTGTATATCGTCGAGTTCGCCATCACGGCTCTGGTGCTGTTCACCTTGCTGTTTGGCGCACTGGAAATGGGCCGGCTGTATTTCACGGTCAATGTGCTGAGCGAGTCGGTGCGTCGTGGCGCGCGGCTGGCAGCGGTGTGCAATATCCAGGACCCGATCATCCTGCGCCGCGCCATGTTCAACACGGCGGGCAATGCCGGCCCGAGCAGCCTGATTGCCAGCCTGACCAGCGCCAATCTGAATCTGATCTATCTGGACGCCAATGGCGCGGTGGTCGCCAGCCCCAATGATCTGGTGGGGGCCACTGGTTTTGCCGCCATTCGTTATGTGCAACTGCAGGTGACCAACTTCAGTTTCAACCTGTTGATCCCGGGATTCAGAGGGGTCTTCATTCTGCCCACGTTCAGGTCGACCGTGCCTCGTGAAAGCCTTGGCCGCCAGCCTGACCCGACGGTTACACCGGGGATTACGCCATGTTAAGTGTCCGAGAAGTGACGGCGGCTGCGTCATCAGACCGCCAGGGAATGCGCCTGCTGATCAGTGGCCGTGACGCCGCGGCCTTGAACCATCTCAAAACCTTGAGCTTGGGCGTACCCCATTTGCAGGTGAGTACGCGGCTGGTGAGCAATGGCCATACCGACCCGCTCTATGGCCTGGAACAGATGCCTGATTTTCTCCTGTTGCGCGTCAGCCATTTATGGCGCGAGGAGCTGGCGGCGCTGTTACAGCACTCGCTCAAGGAGCGTCCGCCGCTGCTGGTGTGCGGGCCGCTGGATGAGCGTGAAGGCATGCGCCTGGCCATGCAGGCCGGGGCCCGCGACTTTTTGCCGGAGCCGGTGTCGGCCGAGGACTTGCAGGCCGCCCTGGACCGCATGCAGATGGAGTTGCATACCGATAATGGGGCCAGAGGCAAGCTGGTGGCGGTAATGAATGCCAAGGGCGGCTCGGGGGCCTCGATGCTGGCCTGCAATCTGGCCCATCAGTTGAGTGTGCAGGGTGGCAGAACCCTGCTGCTGGATCTGGACCTGCAATTCGGCAGTCTGGCCCACAGCCTGGATGTGTTGCCCACCCACAGCCATACCGATGTGCTGCAACAGATAGACACCCTGGACAGTGTGGCGCTGCGCGGTTTTTGCAGCCATTTCAGTCCCAGCCTGCATTTGCTCGGCGGGCGCACCGACGAGCTGTGCCTGTCCCAGGAAATCCGCCTGGAGCAACTGGACAGTTTGCTCAAGCTGGCGCGCAGCACCTATGACTGGGTGGTGGTGGATTTGCCGCGGCATATTGATCACCTCACCGGCATCACCCTGGAACAGTCGGACCGGGTCTATATCGTGCTGCAACAGAGCCTCAGCCATCTGCAGGACGCCAACCGCCTGGTGCGCATTTTGCGTGACGACCTCGGTGTGCAGAGCAATCGCCTGCACGTGGTGGTCAATCGCTATGACAAGGCGTCACCGTTCAAACCCAAAGACATCAGCGATGCGCTGCGTTGCGCAGACCTGCAAAAACTGCCCAACGACTATGCCGTGGTCAGCGAAAGCCAGAACACCGGGGTACCCCTGGAGCTGCATGCTCCCCGTGCCGGTATCACCTTGAGCCTGCGCGAGTTGAGCCAGAGCCTGATCGGCATCGAGGCCACTGAAGCGGGTTTGCTCAAACGTACATTCAACCGTCTGTTTGGAGGATAAGCCATGCTCAGCGACTTTCGTAATCGTCTGCGTCAGCAAGCCGGCAAGCTGGCCTCGGCAGATGTGGTGGCCTTGCCCGTCGAGGGCGCTGACTGCGCCACGGTACTAATGGCCTGGGAAGCCAGTGTGCCGGATGTGGTGTATGAAACCCGCACCAAGCTCAGCACCATGGAGGCCGAATGGCGGGAGAAGATCTACCAGCAATTGCTCAAGGTCATGGACCTGTCCTTGCTCGACACCCTGGAGCTGGCCGACGCCGGGCGCCAGATCCGCGAGATCAGCCTGCGCCTGCTTGACGAGTACTCGGCACCGGTGAGTACCAGCAGCCGCCAGTTGATCATCAAGCAAATTACCGACGAAGTGCTGGGTCTCGGCCCGCTGGAGCCATTGCTGGGTGACAGCAGCGTGTCGGATATTCTGGTCAATGGTTATGACTCGGTGTATGTCGAGCGTTTTGGCAAGTTGCAGAGAACCGATGTGCACTTTCGCGACAATCACCATCTGCTCAATATTATCGACCGCATCGTCTCCAGCCTGGGGCGGCGTATTGATGAGTCCTCACCGCTGGTGGATGCGCGGCTCAAGGATGGTTCGCGGGTCAACGCGATCATCCCGCCGCTGGCCATCGACGGGCCAAGCATGTCGATCCGCCGCTTTGCCGTGGATTTGCTCAATACCCAGAGCCTGGTGCAGATGGGCACCCTGACCCCGGCCATTGCCCTGATGCTCAAGGCCATCGTGCGCGGGCGGCTCAATGTGCTGATCTCCGGTGGTACCGGCAGCGGCAAGACCACCATGCTCAATGTGCTGTCCAGTTTTATTCCGCATAACGAGCGCATCGTCACCATCGAAGACTCCGCCGAACTGCAATTGCAGCAACCCCACGTGGTGCGTCTGGAAACCCGGCCCTCGAATATCGAGGGGCGTGGCGAGGTGGGCCAGCGTGAACTGGTGCGCAACAGCCTGCGGATGCGCCCTGACCGCATTGTGATCGGCGAAGTGCGGGGTGCCGAAGCGCTGGATATGTTGACGGCCATGAACACCGGCCACGACGGTTCACTGACCACTATCCACGCCAACACCGCCCGCGATGCCCTGGGGCGGATCGAGAATATGGTGTCGATGAGCGGCGCCACCTTTCCGATCAAGGCCATGCGTCAGCAAATCGCTTCGGCCATCGGCGTGGTTATCCAGCTGGAGCGTCAGGAGGATGGCACCCGGCGTTTGGTCAGCGTGCAGGAAATCAACGGCATGGAAGGCGACATAATCACCATGACCGAGATATTCGCCTTTGTGCGCAGCGGTATGGGCGAAAAAGGGGAAGTGCTGGGCGAGTTTCGCGCAACCGGCATGGTGCCGGCATTTCGTGATGTGCTGGCCAAACGGGGCATAGAGCTGCCGCTCAGCCTGTTCCGGCCGGAATGGATGGAGGGGCAGTCATGAATCAGGTTCCTGGCGAGTTTATCCTGGCGTTCCTGGGCATGGTGTTCACTGCCATGTTCCTGCTTAGCCAGGGCTTGACGATTCCGGTGTTCGGCGAGGCCAATCAGGTACGCAAGCGTATTCGCGGGCGCCTTAACCTGCTGGAGCGGGCAAGCAATCTGCCCAATATGCAGTCGATTCTGCGCCAGAAATACCTGCGCCGCCTGCCGCCACTCGAGGCCCGCCTTGAGCAATTGCCGATGATGGAAACCCTGGCCCAGATGATCGAGCAGGCCGGGCATGAGTATCGAGCCTATCGCGTGCTGTTGCTGGGGCTGGTGCTGGCCACGGCGGTGGGGTTGGTGCTGTGGTCATTCTTGCAACTGTGGTGGGTGGCGCTGCCGGCTGCGTTTGTGTGTTTCTGGATACCCGTGTGGAAGATTTCCCACGACCGTATCAAGCGTTTCGCCCAGTTCGAAGAGGGCTTGCCCGATGCGCTGGATGCCATGTGCCGGGCCTTGCGCGCAGGGCATCCCTTCAACGAAACCCTGCAACTGGTTGCCGAGGAGCATCACGGACCGGTGGCTTACGAGTTTGGTCTGGCCTTTGCCGATATCAACTATGGTAACGATGTGCGCCGGGCCATGCTTGGCCTGCTGGAGCGGGTGCCGAGCATGACGGTGATGATGCTGGTGACCACGGTGTTGATCCACCGTGAAACCGGCGGCAATCTGACGGAAGTGTTGACCCGTCTGAGCAGCCTGATTCGTGGTCGCTTCCGCTTCCATCGCAAGGTCAAGACCCTCTCGGCCGAAGGGCGGATGTCAGGCTGGATCCTGGTGTCGATGCCCTTTGTCCTGGCCTTGGCCATCTTGATTTCGAGCCCGACCTATATGCCCTTGCTGTTCAAGGAACCCATGGGGCAGAAGCTGATCATGGGGGCTTTTGTGGCCATGATCATCGGGATTTTCTGGATCCGCAAAATCATCCGGATTCAGGTTTGAACGCGGCTCGTCCTGGAGGATATGGACATGAACTATGTACTGGGTCTTATTAATCGGATGGTGGGTGACGAGCAACTGACCCGCATGCTCTTTGCCGCGCTTATCGGCTTGAGTGTGGTGCTGGTGGTGGTAACCATGGCGGTGCTGGTCAAGGGCCTGCAAAGCCCGGTGCAGCGTCGTTTGATGCTGATCAAGCGCGGTCATGGGGCAGACCACAGGGCGCCGCCGAGCAACCTGCAAATGATGCTGGAGCAGGTCGGTCAGCGTTTCAGCTCCGGCGAGACGGGGCAGGCCTCGGCGACCCGGACCCTGCTGATCCATGCCGGTTATCGCTCGCCGTCGGCGGTGCAGGTGTACTGGGCCGTGCGCCTCTTGCTGCCACTGCTGCTGATGGGCATTACCCTGCTGGCATTACCGTTTATTCCCAATATGTCGTTGCTGCTGGGGGGCGGGATATTGGCCGTAGCGCTGGGTGTGGGCTGGCTGCTACCGGCGGTGTATGTCAGCTCTCGCAAGGAGTCGCGCATGTCGCGGCTGCTGATCGCCTTCCCCGATGCCCTGGACCTGATGGTGGTGTGCGTGGAATCTGGTCTTGCCTTGCCCCAGGCCATTGAGCGGGTGGCCGAGGAAATGGCCGTCAGCCAGCCTGATCTGGCGATGGAGCTGGCGCTGGTCAACGCCGAGGTGCGTGCCGGGGTACCCAGCACCGAAGCGCTCAAACACCTGGCCGAGCGTACCGGCCTGGAAGATATCCGCGGGCTGGTGAGCTTGCTGGCGCAAAGCATCCGTTTTGGTACCAGCGTGGGTACCACCCTGCGAATTTATGCCGAAGAGTTTCGCGACCGGCGTACGCAAATGGCTGAAGAAAAGGCCGCCAAGGTGGGCACCAAGCTGGTGTTTCCGTTGATCTTTTGCCTGTGGCCAAGCTTTTTCCTGGTGGCTATCGGGCCTGCGATCATCAGTGTGTTCAAAGTCTTCGGGAAAATATAAGAAAGAGGTGAGGGGGGCGCGCAAGGTGCCTCACCCCCCAAGCCTCGCCAAAGGCTACAAGAGTAGCTGTTTGGCGTTATCGATCAGGCGTTGGTTCAACACCTGCGCTGGCCCCACTTGCACACTTTGGGTGTAAAACGGCGGCAGCTTCTGTGCCAGCTCAGACACTGCCTGGGCACTGGTCGCACCGGGCAGCAGCACGTATTGCAGGTTTGACGGGTAGCTTTGCGGCACCGGGCCTTCCATCGTCGAACCATAGGCACCGAAGGTCATTACCGCCTGCGATGTGGTGGGGTCCGGGATGTAAAGGAACACAAAAGTGCCGTATTTTGGGTGCGTAAGGTACTGCTCGGCTTGAGCGCGAACGGCGGCGTCCTCGTCGTTCATCAGCTTCCAGCGCAGTTCTGCATAACCACGGGTGGTTTTCATAAAGGCAGTGCTGATCGGCGACAGCTGTTCGTCACCGCCCAGGCACACTAGCAGGTTGCCAAACGGATCGAGCAGCGCGACGGCATTCAAGGCGCCGCCGTTTGCCTGAGCCTTGCGCGCCACGCCAACCAATGGTTTGCACAGTTCATCACCGGGGCTGCGGGGGTTGGGCGATACCGTCGTCAGTGCTTCATCACTGAGATTTTTTAACGCCTTGTACACGGGGCTGGTGATCGGCAGGGTGGCGGGGTTTTTCAGGTGTGCCGGTTCGATGCCGCTGTTGTTACTCGAATCACGCACCGTATTGACGCTGGCTTCAAAGATCGTTGACGTCAGGTAGTAGGTCTGCGAGTCGACACTCTGCTCGGCAAACACCGGCGCAGTAGAGCCCACGTAGGCGCGATTGACGGGGTTTCCCACGGCGTAGTAAGCCCAACTCTGTTGCGCTTGCAGGCGAACTTTCGGCGGCAGCGAGGGGAAGTCGAATGCGCTGTTGTAGTTGACGCCAGCATAGGTGTCGATAGCGCTGACAGCCACATTGAAGCCAGCGGTGAGCAAGGCGCCCGCGCACATGGCACAAGGGTCGAGGGTGGTGACGACAGTCAGTTGGCTGGGGGGCGGCAATTTCAGTTCGGCGGCATTTTTGTAGTACCAGTCAACCAGTTGTCGCTCGCCGTGGGCGGTCGGGTCGTGGGGCAGGAAGTAGGTTTTGTTGGTAAACGGATAAGGCATCAGCACATTGTTGTGCATGGCGACGATGAGTTCTTGAGTGGCGTTGTTGATAATCGCGCCGCCTACGGCGAAGGTCTTTTGCTGTGCAGCGGCGATGGACTCCTGTGCGACGATGCTGACAGCTTCTTGTGCACTTTTGACGATGGTCATGCGTTCAACTCCTGTTGATGGAACAGCTATCCGTGCTCCGGGTTTGGATCTGTGTTTCAGAGCATGAACTTCAGTCTAGTCATCGTTGCGGCTGCGGGCTGCGCCCTTCGTCTGCTTGCATACCGTCGCAAGAACAACATTAAACTTTTGAATCCCAAGCATATTCTGTAGCCTTGGCGCCCGGAATAGCTTGTCCGTGCCTGATACATACATTCTCCCAGCGGGACTTGACGGTCCAGAGCTGGTGGTACACTCGACTTTCGCGCAGCAGCGCTTGCAGGTCTTGCGAACATGACGCAAATTTCTGAACGACTTCTGGTTCAAGCCCACCTTGATGCCAAGCAGCCCAAGCCGTTGACTGAGGCCCAAGCCCTCAGCCTGCGTGCGCAGATCGCGGCTGAACTGAAAGCCCGCGACGCGGTGCTGGTGGCACACTTTTACTGTGATCCGGTGATTCAGGCGTTGGCCGAAGAAACCGGGGGCTGTGTGTCCGACTCCCTGGAAATGGCCCGCTTTGGTGCGGCCCATCCGGCCAAGACCATTCTGGTGGCCGGTGTGCGCTTTATGGGTGAGACTGCAAAAATCCTTACCCCGGAAAAGCGCGTGCTGATGCCTACGCTGGAGGCCACCTGTTCCCTGGACCTGGGGTGTCCGGTGGAAGAGTTCTCGGCGTTTTGCGACAAACACCCCGAGCGCACGGTGGTGGTGTATGCCAACACCTCGGCGGCGGTCAAGGCCCGGGCTGACTGGGTGGTGACGTCAAGTTGCGCGCTGGAAATCGTCGAAAGCCTGATGGATAACGGCGAAACCATTATCTGGGGGCCGGACAAGCATCTGGGCCGCTATATTCAGCGCCAGACCGGTGCCGACATGCTGCTGTGGGACGGTGCCTGCATCGTTCACGAAGAATTCAAGTCCAAGCAGCTTGAAGACATGAAGGCGCTGTACCCGGATGCGGCAATCCTGGTTCACCCGGAGTCGCCGGAGGCGGTGATCGATCTGGCGGACGCCGTGGGTTCTACCAGCCAACTGATTGCAGCGGCGCAAAACCTGCCGAACAAGACCTTTATCGTGGCCACCGATCGCGGCATTTTTTACAAGATGCAGCAGCTATGCCCGGACAAGGTGTTTATTGAGGCACCGACGGCGGGTAACGGCGCGTCGTGCCGCAGTTGCGCGCATTGCCCGTGGATGGCCATGAACACCCTGGAACGCACGCTGGAGTGCCTGCAGCAAGGTACTAACGAAATCTTTGTTGATCCTGCGCTGGTGCCACAGGCCATTCGCCCGCTCAAGCGCATGCTGGATTTCACCCAGGCGGCGCGTTTGAAACTGGCGGGGAATGCCTGATTAGCCAGCACTGTTCTTTGTGGGAGCGGGCTTGCTCGCGATGGGGTCAATCAGGTCAAACTGACATACCGAGTTGCCTGAATCGCGAGCAAGCCCGCTCCCATAGGTACTGAGCCAGTCAGGCTCAGTTCATCATATCCTTGAGCGCCCGCTCCTGATCCATCAACTCGCGCTTGCGCGCATCCAGGCGCGATGACAGCTGGAAGTTGTTGGTCAGCTTCTGGGCAAAATCCAGCTGCTGGATGGCCTGACGGTAATCACCCACCAACGCAAAGTATTCGGCACGGGCCTGATGCAGGCCGATGATATTGCCCGACAAGCCTCGTGTTTCAGCTACCGAGTACCAGACATCCGGGTCATCAGGCCGGCTTTTGAGCAGGGCCTCCAGCGCTGTGTCGGCTTCCTTCGGTTTATTCTGCTTGAGCAGCAAATCAACCCGGGCCTGATTAAGCGGGTAATTACCCGGATACAGCGTGCGCATTCTGTCGATACGCTGCTGGGCTTCGGCCAGGCGGTTGCTGTCCATATCCAGCTCGATTTGCGCCAGGTTGTAGGTAATATCGTTCGGCGCCTTGTCCAGCAACGGCTTGAGGGTATCGCGGGCTTCGTTGAACTGGCTGCCCTTGATATAGGCAATTGCCAGGCCATAACGGGCTACGTCATTTTTCGGGTTTTCATCCAGTTGCTGGCGAAAACGCTTGGCAGCCAAACCCGGAGTTTCTTCGTAATTGAGCTGCACCCGCGCGCGGATCAGTTGATAGCGCAGGCTGTCTTCGGTACCGCCCACTCGGGCCTGTTCGGCGCGGTTGCGGGTGTCGGCGATACGCGATTCGGTGACCGGGTGAGTCAGCAGGAACTCCGGTGGCCTGCCGTCAAAACGGTACTGGCGCATCAGTCGCTCGAACATGGTGGGCATGGAGCGCGGGTCATAACCGGCTTTTTCCAGATTGAGGATGCCGATGCGGTCCGCTTCCTGCTCATTCTGGCGTGAGAAGCGCCGCTGCTCTTGCAGCGCCGCCGCCTGTGTACCGGCAATCGCGGCAATGCCGGCGTCGCCCGCACCAGAGGCCGCAACAATGATCCCGGCGAGCAGGGCGGCCATCATCGGCAACTGCATGCGTTGCTGGGCTTCTACACCGCGGGCGAAGTGGCGTTGCGACAGGTGGGCCAGTTCGTGGGCCATGACCGAGGCGTATTCACCTTCGGTCTGGGCATTGAGGAACAGGCCGCCGTTGACCCCGATAATTCCGCCGGGAGCAGCAAAGGCGTTGAGCTGCGGGCTGTTGATCAGGATAAATTCCAGGCGCCGGTCCTGTACCTGGCTGGTTTCGACCAGTTTGTAGACGCTGGTTTCGACGTAATCCTTAAGCTGCGGGTCATTGAGTTGTGACACCTGGCCTCGCAGCATGCCCAGCCAGGCA
This sequence comes from Pseudomonas sp. B414, assembly GCF_055408445.1. Lineage (NCBI taxonomy): Bacteria > Pseudomonadati > Pseudomonadota > Gammaproteobacteria > Pseudomonadales > Pseudomonadaceae > Pseudomonas > Pseudomonas sp. B414. The sequence continues at coordinate 67,451 of NZ_JBUZTQ010000006.1, forward strand.
CGGCCCAGCTGATACTCTTGTTGCGGCGAGACTATGGACGAACTGGCATCACCCAGAGACGGTAAATCGTCGGCGAAGCTCGGTGATGCGAGCAGGCAAGCGAGCGTCAACAGGGTAGGGCGCAGAAAAGTCATGCACAAGGCTCTGGTCGGTAAAGCGCTTACTGTAGCTCGGCACTCGGCTGGCGACCAGTGGCGGGTCTGCTTGAGGTATTCTAAGCGGCATAAAAATGACCTCTGCGGAGAAGTACACAATGACTGAAGTGCTGGCCCATGATGCCGAACTGGACGCTGCGGGCCTCAATTGCCCGTTGCCGTTGCTCAAGGCAAAAATGGCGCTGAACAAGATGAGCAGCGGCCAGACCCTCAAGGTGATCGCCACCGATGCGGGCTCACAACGGGACATTCGTACCTTCGCCCGCCTGGCAGGTCATGAGCTGCTGCGCGAAGAAGTGGATGCCGGCACCTATCGCTACTGGTTACGCAAGGCCTGAATCCTGCAAAACCTCAAGTGTGGGAACGAGCCTGCTCGCGAAGGGCCCCTGCATCTATTGCGAGCTTTCGCGAGCAGGCTCGCTCCCACAGAAGCGCCGCTCTTTTCTCTAAGGAATATCGATGTTCAAAGTGTTACGTGGTTGGGTCCAGCGCTATTTCTCCGATGAAGAGGCCGTGGTGCTGGCAGTGTTACTGGTGCTGGCGTTTACTGCCGTACTGACGTTGGGCGGCATGTTGGCTCCGGTACTGGCGGGCATGGTGCTGGCGTATCTGATGCAAGGCCTGGTGGTGACCCTGGAACGGATGCGGGTACCGGCCGCGGCGGCAGTCGGGCTGGTATTTGCGCTGTTTATGGGGCTGTTGCTGGTGTTTCTCGTGGTAGTGGTGCCTTTGCTGTGGCATCAGTTGATCACGTTGTTCAACGAACTGCCGGGCATGCTCGCCAAGTGGCAATCGCTGTTGCTGCTATTGCCCGAGCGTTATCCGCATCTGGTGTCAGATGAGCAGGTGCTGCAAGCCATCGAAGTGGCCCGCAGTGAGATCGGCAAGTTCGGGCAACTGGCCCTGACCTTTTCGTTGTCCAGCTTGCCACTGCTGGTCAATATCATGATCTATCTGGTGCTGGTGCCGATTCTGGTGTTTTTCTTTCTCAAGGACCGGGCGCTGATCGGTCGTTGGGTGCGTGGCTACCTGCCCCGCGAGCGGGCGCTGATTACCCGGGTGGCCGAGGAAATGAACCGCCAGATCGCCAACTACATTCGTGGCAAGGTCATCGAGATCATCATTTGTGGCGGCGTGACCTATATCGCTTTCGTCACCATGGGCCTTAACTACGCGGCCCTGCTGGCGCTGCTGGTAGGGGTTTCGGTGGTGGTGCCCTATGTAGGGGCCGTGGTGGTGACGGTGCCGGTGCTGTTGATTGCCCTGTTCCAGTGGGGCTGGAGCGATCAGTTTATCTATTTGATGGCGGTCTACGGGATCATCCAGACCCTGGATGGCAACGTGCTGGTGCCGTTGTTGTTCTCCGAGGCGGTGAGTCTGCACCCGGTGGCGATCATTTGCGCAGTGCTGTTGTTTGGCGGCTTGTGGGGCTTCTGGGGGATATTCTTTGCCATCCCGCTGGCGACCCTGTTCAAGGCCGTGCTCGACGCCTGGCCCCGTGAGCAGCAGCAAGGAGTGGCCCCGCTGTTGTAAATCACGCAACGCCAGACATGAAAAAGCCCCGGCTCTCACGAGTCGGGGCTTTTTCGTTACTGCATCAGCTTACGCTTGAATTACCGGGATATTGGCATTGGCAGCCGCTTCACGGAATTCGGCGATCTGATCAAAGCTCAGGTAGCGGTACACGTCCGCTGCCATGGTGTTGATCTCTGCCGCGTAGGCCATGTATTCCTCAACGGAAGGCAGGCGACCCAGGATCGAGGCAACCGACGCCAACTCGGCCGAGGCCAGGTAAACGTTCGCGCCGTCACCCAGACGGTTCGGGAAGTTACGGGTCGAAGTCGACACAACAGTCGAGTTCGGCTCTACACGTGCCTGGTTACCCATGCACAGCGAGCAGCCCGGCATTTCCATGCGCGCGCCAGCTTTGCCGTAGATGCCGTAGTAGCCTTCTTCGGTCAACTGGTGAGCGTCCATCTTGGTCGGCGGCGACAGCCACAGACGGGTTGGCAACTGGCCTTTGACCTTGTCCAGCAACTTGCCCGCAGCGCGGAAGTGGCCGATGTTGGTCATGCACGAACCGATAAACACTTCGTCGATTTTCTCACCGGCAACGGTGGACAGCAGACGGGCGTCATCCGGGTCGTTTGGCGCGCAGAGCACAGGCTCATTGATGTCGGCCAGATCGATTTCGATGATGTGCGCGTATTCGGCGTCAGCATCGGCTTCCATCAGCTCAGGGTTGGCTACCCAGGCTTCCATCGCTTGAGCACGACGCTCAAGGGTACGTGCATCGCCGTAACCTTCACCGATCATCCAGCGCAGCAGGGTGATGTTGGAGTTCAGGTATTCGGTGATCGATTGTTTCGACAGCTTGATGGTGCAGCCAGCCGCCGAACGCTCTGCCGAGGCGTCGGACAGTTCGAAGGCCTGCTCGATGCTCAGGTTGTCCAGACCTTCGATTTCCAGGATGCGACCCGAGAATTCGTTGATCTTGCCTTTCTTCTCTACCGTCAGCAGGCCTTTCTGGATGGCGACGTAAGGAATGGCGTGAACCAGGTCACGCAGGGTGATGCCCGGCTGCATTTCACCTTTGAAGCGAACCAGAACCGATTCCGGCATGTCCAGTGGCATTACGCCAGTGGCTGCGGCGAACGCGACCAGACCAGAACCGGCCGGGAACGAAATGCCCATCGGGAAACGGGTGTGGGAGTCGCCGCCGGTGCCGACGGTATCCGGCAGCAGCATACGGTTCAGCCAGCTGTGGATGATGCCGTCGCCCGGACGCAGGGACACGCCGCCACGGGTCATGATGAAGTCAGGCAGGGTGTGGTGGGTGGTCACGTCGATCGGCTTTGGGTAAGCCGCGGTATGGCAGAACGACTGCATTACCAGATCAGCGGAGAAGCCCAGGCACGCCAGGTCTTTCAGTTCGTCACGGGTCATGGGACCTGTGGTGTCCTGAGAGCCTACGGTGGTCATCTTCGGTTCGCAGTAAGTGCCCGGGCGAACGCCGGTTACGCCGCAAGCCTTGCCGACCATTTTCTGCGCCAGGGTGAAACCCTTGGTGCTTTCGATGGGTGCTTCAGGCTTCTTGAACAGGTCGGTAGGGCCCAGACCCAGTTCAGCACGAGCCTTCTCGGTCAGGCCACGGCCGATGATCAGAGGGATACGGCCGCCAGCGCGAACTTCGTCCAACAGCACCGGGGTCTTCATTTCGAAGGTGGTGATGACTTCGTCGGTACCGTGCTTGCAGACTTTGCCAGCGTGCGGGTACAGGTCGATCACGTCGCCCATGTTGATGTTGGAAACATCGAATTCGATTGGCAGTGCGCCAGCATCTTCCATGGTGTTGTAGAAGATCGGAGCGATTTTGCTGCCGAAGCAGAAACCACCGGCACGCTTGTTCGGTACATAAGGAACGTCGTCGCCGAAGAACCACAGTACGGAGTTGGTCGCCGATTTACGCGACGAACCGGTACCGACCACGTCACCGACGTAGGCAATCGGGAAGCCGGCGTTGCGCATTTCTTCGATCTGCTTCATCGGGCCGATGGAGCCTTGAACGTCCGGCACGATACCTTCACGAGCCATTTTCAGCATGGCCAGGGCGTGCAGCGGGATGTCAGGGCGCGACCAGGCGTCCGGAGCAGGTGACAGGTCGTCGGTGTTGGTTTCGCCGGTGACCTTGAACACGCGCAGGCTGATTTTGTCAGCCAGGACAGGGCGGTTCTTGAACCACTCGCCGTCAGCCCAGGATTGCACCACGGCTTTGGCGTGGACATTACCGTTTTTGGCTTTTTCAGCGACGTCGTGGAAGGCGTCGAACATCAGCAGGGTGTGCTTGAGTTGCTCGGCGGCAACCGGTGCCAGCTCTGCGTCGTCCAGCAGGTCAACCAGAGTCACGATGTTGTAGCCGCCTTGCATGGTGCCAAGCAGTTCAACAGCGCGTTTTTTGCTGATCAGGGGGGAAGTGGCGTCGCCCTTGGCGATAGCGGCCAGGAAGCCGGCTTTTACATAGGCTGCTTCATCAACACCCGGCGGAATGCGGTTGGTGATCAGGTCGACGAGGAATTCTTCTTCGCCGGCAGGCGGGTTTTTCAGCAGCTCAACCAGGCCTGCAGTTTGTTCGGCGTTAAGCGGCTGGGGAACGATACCCAGTGCTGCGCGCTCTTCGATATGTTTGCGGTAGGCTTCAAGCACAGTTATTACCCTCATCATTGGTCCCAAATGGGTGTCCGGGACGCTCATCCAGGAATGCCAGGCACTCATGCGCTGCGGGGCTTTTTGAGCCGCTTAGCCAGAATTGCAAGGATTCCCAACAGAAGCTGTTTTCAAAGTTTTACGCCTTCCGAACGGGGGGCATGATGAATGTTGGTGCGGGTATCTGCAGTGCAAACACTCCTCACCAACACCGTTCTTCGGGATCAACTGTGCTCGTGACGCTTTGAAAACAGCTTCTAACGGACATTGGCGCCTTAAAAGGCAGACCGATTCTACGGTAAAAACTTGTTAAAGGTAAGTTAGCCCCCGAAGGTTGAGGGGTGATATGCGTTAGACAAAGGGCTAACATGGCCACCTGTTTCGTTCGCCAGTGCTCTATTTCGCCATGTCCAATCACACCATCAAGACCCCCTGCATAGGCCTTTGCTCAACGGTTTACGGCGACCTCGTGTGCCGTGGTTGCAAGCGTTTCCATCATGAAGTGATCAACTGGAACGGTTACAACGAGGAAGAAAAGCGCGCTGTATGGCGCAGGCTGGAGCAGTTGTTGGTGCAGGTGATGGCGGGCAAGGTGGAAGTGTTTGATCGCGCCACCCTGCGTGACCAACTGGTGGCGCGCAAAATCCGCTTTGTGCCCGCCCAGTCCGAGTATTGCTGGGCCTACCAGCTGATTGCCCGCGGTGCGCGGGTGATCAATCAGCTGGAGCTATACGGCATGGTGCTATTGCCGGAGTTTCGCGGCTGGGCGTTGACTGAGTTGCGTGATGCCATTGATCGGGAATTTTTCCTGCTGTCGGAAGCGCACTATCAACGCTATATCGCTCCGGGCTTTCTGCAGGAAGCCTTTGGCGAATAGGCCGATCAGCCTTTACTCGCCAGTTCTTCCAGGTGCTCGGCCATATCATCGGGCTTGAGCACCAGGATGTCGCTTTCCAGCTTGTCGATCACCACTTCTGCGGTATTGCCGATCAGTGCCCCTGAAAGGCCGGTGCGCGCCACTGTCCCCATCACGGTCACGACAGCCCCCAGGGCTTTGGCGACCCGCGGGATGATCACGTCAGCGGGGCCTTCCTCGATATGCAGGCGACTGTCATCGATTTCGCACTGCTGCTGGAACACTTTGCACTCGGCCCGGTAGGTTTCCTGCAATTGGGTGTCCAGCGGGTAGGCGGCGTCAACCGCTGCGAGCATCGGTGCCGGGTGCGCACTGACCACATGAAATTGCGCCCGGGCCATGCTGGCAATGCGAAAACCGTGGTCAACGATGCTTGAGTGCAGGGCCATATGCTCGGGGTCGTTGTTACCCACATCCACGGCGGCCAGAATCACCCCGTTCTCCCAGGTTTCAGCGGTTTTAACCAGCAGCACAGGGCTTGGGCAGTAGCGCAGCAGCTTCCAGTCTTCGGGGGTGAGCAGCACTTTTTTCAGCGGGTTGTCGGGTACGTGCTGTTTGATTACCAGCCCGCAATTGTGATCCTGCTGCACCTTGATGATGGTGGTGTGCTGGCTTTCATGCCAAGCCTGCTCGCTGGTCACGTTGTAGGCCTCACTTTTCAAGCTGCTTTCAAGCACACTGAGCAGGGCCGAATGGTCATGCTTTTTATCGCAGATCAACAGGTGCAAATGCGCCTTGGTGTGGCTGGCGATGTGTTTGGCACGCTTGAGGGCGAGGCTTTCCATCAGATGGGGCTCGATAACGACCAACAGGCTGTTGATGCTGTGCATGACCGGTAACTCCACAAGTAATAAAAGCGGCGTGTAATCACTATAGATGCTCGGCAGTTGCTCCTGTGTTGATGCATATCAAGTTACGCCGTTGGTGCTGCGCTCCGTGGCCCGTATAATCCCCGGCTCGCCTCAATTCAGCCTTTGTGAGCCCCATGTCAGCAATTGTTCAAATCACTGCCGGTCTGCCGTGCAATTCCCGATGCTCGGGAGCGTGCGCATGAATCTTCCTGAAATTCATGAGTTCCTCGGTTGCCGCACGCCTGACGGCTGGATCGCAGCGGCACTGGCTGATCAGGAAACCCTGCTGATCGATCACAAAAACTGTGAGTTCAAGGCCGCCAGCACGGCGTTGAGCCTGATCGCCAAGTACCATTCCCATGTTGACCTGATCAACATGATGTCGCGTCTGGCCCGTGAAGAGCTGGTGCACCACGAGCAGGTCATGCGCCTGATGAAAAAGCGCAAGATCGAGCTGCGCCAATTGTCGGCCGGGCGCTATGCCTCGGCGCTGCGCAAGGTGGTGCGTAACCACGAACCGGTCAAGCTGGTCGACACCCTGGTGGTGGGTGCCTTTATTGAAGCCCGCAGTTGCGAGCGTTTCGAAGCGCTGGTGCCGCATCTGGATGAAGAACTTGGCAAGTTCTACTTTGGCCTGCTCAAAAGCGAGGCGCGGCATTTTCAGGGCTACCTGAAACTGGCCTATCAATATGGCGACGCCAAGGATATTGCCCAGGTGATCGAGCGGGTCAGGGCGGCGGAGCAAGAGCTGATTGAGTCGCCGGATGTCGAATTCCGCTTTCATAGCGGTGTGCCAGCACTTTCTTGAAACCTCTTTAAATTCCCCGTGGGAGCGGGCTTGCTCGCGATGGTATCGCCTCGGTTTGTCTGGCAGACCGCAGTGCCTGCATCGCGAGCAAGCCCGCTCCCGCAGTCGTTTCTTATTCCATCAAATAGCCATATAGATAGCCTGCTAATAATCGGCTTGACATTAGCTGCCTAGGCAGTAATATTTCGTAACATTACTGCCTAGGCAGCTTCCTGGTGCCCTGATGAAACACTTCCACCCTGATAACTTTCAAAACTGCACCCTGGGTTTGCTCCTGGGGCGTACGGCCATGCTCAAGGACAAGATCATCGACCGCCATATGGAGCCTTACGGCATCACGGCGGCGCAGTTCAAGGTACTGATCATCATGGCCCAGTTCGATGTCGACACCCCGGCTGAACTCTGCCGCCACTTGTGTCTGGACAGCGGCTCGATGACCCGCATGCTCGATCGTCTTGAGCAAAAAAACCTGCTGGTGCGCCAGCGCTCCGAGGCCGATCGGCGGCAAATCCGCCTGGTGCTGACTGATGACGGCCAGGCACTGGCCAGCCAGTTGCCCAAGATTGGTGCCGATGCCATGAATCAGCTGGCTGGCGCCATCAGCCCGCAAGAGCTGCAAAGCCTGGAACAGATCCTGAAGAAAATACTGTTGGCAGCGGGTGATCCCATCACTGTCATGCGCTTAGGTGAAAAATGAGCCACAAGACACTGCGTACAGGCCTGAGCCTGGTTTTTACGTCAATGGTACTGGCCGGTTGTGCCAGTTACAGCGGGCTGAACACCGTGGGCGTGAGTCAGGACGGGAAAAACCTTGAAGCGGCCCAAACGCTGGCAGGCATCACCGTCAGCCCGGCGGCCTGGCCTGAGAAGGACTGGTGGAAACGCCTGGGCGACGCTCAGTTGGACGGCTTGATCGAGCAAGCACTGCGCGACAGCCCGGATATGCAGATAGCCAGTGCCCGCGCCCATCAGGCCGCTGCTGCGGCCGGTGCCGCGGATGCTGCGCGCATGCCGACCCTGAATGCCGAAGCCGATGTTTCCCGTTCGCGCCTGTCGCGCTCCCAGGACCCGACCGGGCAGGGTGGCCGCTATGACACGCTGCGCGACGCCAGCCTGACCTTCAATTACACCTTCGATCTGTGGGGCGGCCAGCGTGCGGCCTGGGAAGCGGCATTGGGCCAGGCGCGTGCCGCCGAAGTCGACAGCCAGGCCGCGAGCCTGACCCTGGCCGCCGATGTGGCGCGGGGCTACAGCCGTCTGGGGCATGCCTTTATTGTGCGGGATCTGGCCAAGGATGATCTTGAGCGCACCGGCAAACTGCTCGATCTGAGCAAGCGCCGTCTGCAAGCCGGGATCGACAGCCACTATCAGTTCCAGCAAACCGAAAGTCTTGAGGCCAGTTCTCAGGAACAGCTGATCAATGCTGAAAAACAACTCAAAAGCGCACGCATCGCGCTGGCGGTGTTGTTGGGCAAAGGGCCGGATCGTGGAATCGACATCGCCCGACCGAAGATTCTGGCTCCGGGTGCAGTCGCTTTGCCGAGCACTTTGCCAGCCGAACTCCTTGGCCGTCGCCCCGATCTGGTCGCCGCGCGCTGGCGGGTTGAGGCAGCGAGCAAGAACATTGCCGCAGCCAAGACGCGCTTTTATCCCAACCTCAATTTGAGCGCGGCGGCGGGAACTCAGTCGTTGCTGGGTGATGCCCTGTTTGGCTCTGTCAGTCGCTTTATGAATATTGCCCCGGCGATTTCGCTGCCCATCTTCGACGGCGGGCGCCTGCGTGCAGGGCTGGATGCCGAGGACGCCAATTACGACCTGGCGGTGGCGCAGTACAACAAAATTCTGGTGGGCGCCCTGGGCGACGTCAGTGACACCCTGGCGCAGTTAAGTGCCGTGGGGCAGCAGATCACGACCCAGCAGCGGGCCACCGATATCGCCCAGGAGTCGTTCAGCACCGTACTGCAACGCTACGGTTCGGGCGTTGGCAACTATCTGGATGTGCTCAGCATTGAGCAGCAATTGCTTCAGGCTCAGCGCCAACTGGCGGACCTGAATGCCGAGCAGATCGATCTTTCGATTCAACTGATGCAAGCCCTGGGCGGTGGATTTCAGCCCGGCAACCCGGCTGCGGCCGTTCCCACTGAAGTCCTCGCTGGCAGAATTATTTAGGTACCCGTTATGGCCACTGTGCAAACACCGAATGAAACGCAACAACCCCAGGACGCAAGCAACCAGCGCAAACGCAAGCTCTGGCTGAGCGGCCTGGCGATTCTGGTCATCCTCCTCGGGCTGGGCGTCTGGGCCTGGGAAGAACTCTATGGTCGCTGGAATGAAAGCACCGACGATGCCTATGTAAATGGCAACGTGGTTGAGATCACACCGCTGGTCACCGGTACGGTGGTGAGTATCGGTGCCGATGATGGCGATCTGGTGCATGAAGGTCAGGTGCTGCTTAATTTCGACCCGAGCGACGCGCAGGTGGGGCTGCAAAGCGCCGAGGCCAATCTGGCCCGTACCGTGCGTCAGGTTCGCGGCCTGTTCAGTGATGTGAAGGGCATGAAGGCCCAGGTTGCTGCGCAGAAAGTCGAAGTGCAGAAAAACCAGGACAACTACAACCGCCGTAAAAGTCTGGCGGCGGGTGGGGCTATTTCCCAGGAAGAGCTGTCCCATGCCCGGGATGATCTGTCGTCGGCGCAAAGTGCCCTGCGCACTGCCGAGCAAAAACTCGATACCACCAGCGCGCTGGTCGATAACACCTCGGTGGCCAACCACCCGGATGTGAAAGCCGCGGCCGCGCAACTGCGTCAGGCGTATCTGGCCAATGCCCGCTCCACCTTGATCGCGCCGGTAACCGGTTATGTGGCCAAGCGTACGGTGCAATTGGGTCAGCGCGTTCAGCCAGGCACTGCGTTGATGGCGGTCATTCCCCTGAACCAGCTGTGGATCGATGCCAACTTCAAGGAAACCCAACTGCACAAGATGCGCATTGGTCAGCCGGTGGACATTGAATCGGATATCTATGGCAGCGGCGTGAAATACAGCGGCACCATCGACAGTATCGGCGCCGGTACCGGCAGCGCGTTTGCCTTGCTGCCTGCGCAGAATGCCACAGGCAACTGGATCAAGATCGTACAGCGGGTGCCGGTGCGTATTCATATCAACGCTGATCAGTTGGCCGAGCATCCGCTGCGGGTCGGTTTGTCGACCACTGTGGATGTGAATCTGCGTGACCAAAGTGGCCCGGTACTGGCCCAGCAACCGCCACAAAAAGCCTCGTTCACCACCACTGTGTATGCACAGCAATTGGCCGATGCCGAAGCCCTGATTGCGCGTTTGATTGACAGCAACAGTGCGGGTAATAGCGATATGTCTGCCCAACGCTGATTCGCCAATCCATAAGCCCCGCCGCAAAGGCGGGGCTGCATTCCCGGTTTTAAAGGATTTGCGATGAGTACAAACGCGTCTTTTACCCCTCCCAGCCTGGTACTGGCCACCATTGGCCTGTCACTGGCGACCTTTATGCAGGTGCTCGACACCACCATCGCCAACGTTGCCTTGCCCACCATCTCCGGCAACCTTGGGGTGAGTTCGGAGCAGGGTACGTGGGTGATTACTTCATTTGCGGTAAGTAACGCGATTGCATTGCCCCTGACCGGCTGGTTGAGCCGGCGTTTTGGCGAAGTGAAGCTGTTTTTGTGGGCCACCATCCTGTTTGTACTGGCCTCATTCTTGTGTGGTATTTCCACCTCGATGCCTGAGCTGGTCGGCTTTCGCGTGCTGCAAGGGCTGGTGGCCGGGCCGCTGTATCCCATGACCCAAACCTTGCTGATTGCGGTGTACCCCCCGGCGAAACGGGGGATGGCATTGGCATTGCTGGCGATGGTCACGGTGGTCGCGCCGATTGCCGGGCCCATTCTGGGCGGCTGGATCACGGACAGTTACAGCTGGCCGTGGATCTTCTTCATTAATATTCCGATCGGCATTTTTGCGGTGATGGTGGTTCGCCAGCAACTTAAGGCGCGCCCGGTGGTGATCAGCCGCCAGCCAATGGATTATGTGGGGTTGATAACCCTGATTATCGGGGTGGGTGCGCTGCAGATTGTGCTCGACAAGGGCAATGATCTGGACTGGTTCGAGTCCAACTTTATCCTGCTGGGTACGGCATTGTCGGTGGTGGCGCTGGCGGCCTTTATCATCTGGGAAATGACCGACAAGCATCCGATCGTCAATCTGCGCCTGTTTGCCCATCGCAACTTTCGCATCGGCACCATTGTGCTGGTACTGGGTTATGCCGGGTTCTTCGGCATCAACCTGATCCTGCCGCAGTGGCTGCAGACGCAAATGGGCTATACCGCCACCTGGGCCGGGCTGGCAGTGGCGCCAATCGGGATCTTGCCGGTATTGATGTCGCCCTTTGTGGGCAAGTACGCGAATAAATTCGACTTGCGCCTGCTGGCCGGGCTGGCGTTTTTGGCCATTGGCCTGAGCTGCTTTATGCGTGCCGAGTTCACCAACGAGGTGGATTTCCAGCATATCGCCATGGTGCAGCTATTTATGGGGATTGGTGTGGCACTGTTCTTTATGCCGACCCTGACCATATTGATGTCTGATTTGCCGCCGCATCAGATCGCTGATGGCGCGGGGCTAGCGACCTTCCTGCGCACTCTGGGGGGCAGCTTTGCGGCGTCCCTGACCACCTGGATCTGGATTCGCCGGGCGGATCAGCATCATGCCTATATGAGTGAAAGCATCAGTGCCTATGACCCGGTCACCCGGCATGCCCTGGAAAATCTGGGGGGTGCCAGTACACCGGCCTACGCCCAGCTGGATCAGGTTCTGACCAGTCAGGCGTATATGTTCTCCACGGTGGATTACTTCACCATGATGGGCTGGCTGTTTATGGGCTTGATCTTGCTGGTATGGCTGGCCAAACCGCCGTTTGCAGCAAAGGCGGGGCCGGCGACTAGCGGGCATTAAAAAAACGGTGGGGCTGGAGCCCTGAAAATCCCTTGTGGGAGCGAGCCCGCTCGCGAAAGTTGCCATGGGTTTTATCTGTGATACTGCGCAGAAACCTTCGCGAGCAGGCTCGCTCCCACGGGTTTATTGTGAGGGAGTCGGCGCGAAATCAAACGGCGCCAGTTGCATGCCTTGCTCATCCACTTGCAGCACCCAGCCCTGACGGTCCCAGTCTCCCAGCACAATGCGTTTTGCGGCCTGTTCACCGATCTGCAGCTTGTGGATCGCCGGACGATGGGTGTGGCCGTGAATCAGGGTATGCACACCAAAGTGGGCCATGATCCGCGGCACTTCCTCGGGGGTCACGTCAACAATGTCATTGGCTTTCATGCGGGTCTGGGCGCGGCTTTCGCTGCGCAGCTTGCGCGCCAGCTTGTGTCGAGTGCTCAGTGGCAGGTGGCGCAAAACCCATAAAGTGACGGGGTTGCGCAGGTAGCGTCGCAGGCGCATATAGGCTTCGTCGCGGGTGCACAGGCTGTCGCCGTGCATCAGCAAAACCGGCTCGCCATAAAAGTCGACAACGCTGGGGTCTTTGATCAGGGTGCAGCCAGCCGCTTTACAAAAGGTCTGGCCAAGCAAAAAGTCGCGGTTGCCGTGCATCAGAAAAATCTGCGTGCCGGTATCGCTCAGGGTGCGCAGCGCTTCACAGATTGAGCGCTGGTAGGGGGTCATCGCATCGTCGCCAATCCAGGCTTCGAAAAAGTCGCCCAAAATGTAGAGCGCCTGAGCCGAGCGCGCGCGCCCGGTCAGGAAATCCAGAAACGCCCGGGTTATGTCCGGGCGCTCCTCTTCCAGATGCAAATCTGAAATCAGCAGTATCACTCAATGATCTCTGCTTTCTCGACGATCACGTCTTCTTTTGGCACGTCCTGGTGGCCGGCTTTGGAAGTGGTGGCAACGCCTTTGATCTTGTCTACAACGTCCTGGCCTTCAACCACTTTACCGAATACGGCATAGCCCCAGCCCTGAGCGGTTTTGCCGCTGTGGTTGAGGAAGCTGTTGTCAGCCACGTTGATGAAGAACTGGGCGGAAGCCGAATGCGGCTCCATGGTGCGAGCCATGGCCACGGTGTACTTCTCGTTTGGCAGACCGTTGTCAGCTTCGTTCTGGATGCTTGGACGCTTGTCTTTCTTTTCTTTCATGCCAGGCTCGAAACCGCCGCCCTGGACCATGAAGTTGCCGATTACACGGTGGAAAACAGTGTTTTCGTAGTGGCCGGCTTTAACGTATTCGATGAAGTTGGCAACGGTGATCGGTGCTTTTTCAGCGTTCAGCTCGATCACGATGTCGCCGTGGTTGGTGCTCAGTTTTACTTGGGTCATGGTCGTTATCGCTCTATCAGGGAATTCGTCGGGCCAGGGGGCGGGGTGAACACACCTTAATCCCCCTGGCTGGCTGGGTAGATACAGCCGCGGGCGGAGTTTAGCGTGCTCGCACGGCATTTCGATGCTGTTTTTCCCATATGGGGACTAAAAGCCGGCATTTCAATCGCTTTGATTGAGCACCTGCTCTGTCAGGGACTTGACGGCATCGGCTATGATAGGCGCTTTGATTTAGTCGGCCGACCCAGGCCGCGCACCCTGTTACGTTCAAGGATCCTATGAGCAAGCCCACTGTCGACCCCACTCTGAATCCAAAGGCTGGCCCTGCTGTCCCGGCTAACTTCCTGCGTCCAATCGTTCAGGCGGACCTAGACTCGGGTAAATACACGCAGATCGTGACCCGCTTCCCGCCGGAGCCCAATGGCTACCTGCACATCGGTCACGCCAAATCCATTTGTGTGAACTTCGGGCTGGCTCAGGAATTCGGCGGCGTAACGCATTTGCGTTTTGACGACACCAACCCGGCCAAAGAAGACCAGGAATATATCGACGCGATCGAAAGCGACGTGAAATGGCTGGGCTTCGAATGGTCTGGCGAAGTGCGCTATGCCTCGCAATATTTCGACCAGTTGCACGAGTGGGCGATTTACCTGATTAAAGAAGGCAAGGCCTACGTCTGCGACCTGACCCCCGAGCAAGCCAAGGAATACCGCGGCAGCTTGACCGAGCCTGGCAAGAACAGCCCGTTCCGCGACCGCAGCGTCGAAGAGAACCTGGACCTGTTCGCCCGCATGACGGCCGGTGAGTTCGAAGACGGCAAGTGTGTGCTGCGCGCCAAGATCGACATGGCATCGCCGAACATGAACCTGCGCGATCCGATCATGTATCGCATCCGCCATGCCCATCACCACCAGACCGGTGACAAGTGGTGCATCTACCCGAACTATGACTTCACCCATGGTCAGTCGGATGCGATCGAAGGTATCACCCATTCGATCTGCACCCTGGAGTTCGAAAGCCATCGTCCACTGTACGAATGGTTCCTTGACAGCCTGCCAGTACCGGCGCGCCCGCGTCAGTACGAATTCAGCCGTCTGAACCTGAACTACACCATCACCAGCAAGCGCAAGCTCAAGCAACTGGTTGATGAAAAGCACGTCAATGGCTGGGATGACCCGCGCATGTCCACGTTGTCGGGTTTCCGTCGCCGTGGCTACACGCCAAAATCGATCCGCAACTTCTGCGACATGGTCGGCACCAACCGTTCCGACGGCGTGGTTGACTTCGGCATGCTGGAATTCAGCATCCGTGACGATCTGGACCACAGCGCGCCGCGTGCCATGTGCGTACTGCGTCCGTTGAAAGTGATCATCACCAACTATCCAGAAGACAAGGTCGAAAACCTTGAGCTGCCTTGCCACCCGAAAGAAGACATGGGTGTACGGGTTCTGCCATTCGCCCGTGAGATCTATATCGATCGTGACGATTTCATGGAAGAGCCGCCAAAAGGCTACAAGCGTCTTGAGCCTGCGGGCGAAGTGCGTTTGCGTGGCAGCTATGTGATCCGTGCCGACGAAGCAATCAAGGACGCCGATGGCAATATCGTCGAACTGCATTGCTCGTACGACCCTGAAACCCTGGGTAAAAACCCTGAAGGTCGCAAGGTCAAGGGTGTAGTGCACTGGGTGCCGGCGGCTGCCAGCGTCGAGTGCGAAGTGCGTTTGTATGATCGACTGTTCCGTTCGCCGAACCCGGAAAAGGCCGAAGACGGCGCGGGCTTCCTGGAAAACATCAACCCTGACTCGCTGCAGGTACTGACCGGTTGTCGTGCTGAACCCTCGCTGGGCAATGCACAGCCGGAAGACCGTTTCCAGTTCGAGCGCGAAGGCTACTTCTGCGCGGATATCAAGGACTCGAAACCCGGTCACCCGGTCTTCAACCGTACCGTGACCCTGCGCGATTCGTGGGGCCAGTGATCAAGTTTTGAAGGAACAAGCCGTGCTTACGATCTACAACACGCTCACCAAGAGCAAAGAAGTTTTCAAGCCGCTGGACGGCAACAATGTGCGCATGTACGTGTGCGGCATGACCGTGTACGACTACTGCCACATTGGCCATGGCCGCAGCATGATCGCCTTCGATCTGGTGACCCGCTGGTTGCGTTTCAGCGGTTATAACCTGACCTATGTGCGCAACATCACGGATATTGAAGACAAGATCATCAATCGTGCCCGTGAAAACGGCGAGCCTTTCGAAGCGCTGACCGAGCGCATGATCGCGGCGATGCATGAAGATGAAGCGCGGCTCAATATCCTCAAGCCGGATATGGAGCCGCGTGCCACGGATCATATCCTTGGCATGCACGCGATGATCCAGACCTTGATCGACAAGGGCTACGCCTACGCCCCGGGCAATGGTGACGTGTATTACCGCGTCGCCAAGTTCATGGGCTACGGCAAGCTGTCGCGTAAAAAGATCGAAGATCTGCGCATCGGTGCGCGTATCGAGGTTGACGAGGCCAAGGACGATCCGCTGGACTTCGTGCTGTGGAAAGGCGTCAAGCCGGGCGAGCCGAGCTGGGAATCGCCGTGGGGCCCGGGTCGTCCGGGCTGGCATATCGAGTGCTCGGTGATGTCCACCTGCTGCCTGGGTGAGACCTTCGATATTCACGGTGGCGGCAGCGATCTCGAGTTCCCGCACCATGAGAACGAAATCGCCCAAAGCGAGGCGGCCACGGGTAAAACCTACGCCAATGCCTGGATGCACTGCGGGATGATTCGCATCAATGGCGAGAAGATGTCCAAGTCCTTGAACAACTTCTTCACCATTCGCGACGTTCTGGCGAAATATCACCCGGAAGTGGTGCGTTATCTGCTGGTGTCGAGCCACTACCGTAGCTCGATCAACTACTCGGAAGACAACCTCAAGGACGCGAAAGCCGCCCTTGATCGTTTCTACAACGCACTTAAAGGCTTGCCGAAGGTTGCTGCGGCCGGTGGCGAGGCGTTTGTCGAGCGCTTTACCCAAGTAATGAACGACGACTTCGGTACACCGGAAGCCTGTGCCGTACTGTTCGAGATGGTTCGCGAGATCAACCGTTTGCGCGAAACTGATCTGCAGGCCGCTGCTGGCCTGGCCGCGCGTCTCAAGCAACTGGCTGATGTGCTGGGTGTGTTGCAGCTTGAGGCCGACGACTTCCTGCAGGCCGGTGCTGAAGGCAAGGTCGATGCTGCTCAGGTGCAAGCCTTGATCGATGCGCGTCTGGCTGCCCGTGCCGGCAAGGACTGGGCTGAGTCGGATCGTATTCGCGATCAGCTCACGGCAATGGGTGTTGTGCTGGAAGACAGTAAGGGCGGGACAACCTGGCGTCTGGCTGACTAGGTTGCTCGTTGCAAGAGCAAAAGCCCGTGCCGGGGTAGTCTAGTCAGTTAAGGGGGAGCTGTGGGAGCGGGCTTGCTCGCGATGCAGGCGACGCGGTTGATAGTTAAACCGCGTCGCCTGCATCGCGAGCAAGCCCGCTCCCACAAGGGTTGAGCATCCTCACTTAACTGGCGGACCTTACCCCGGCGCGGGCTTTTGTTTGCCTGCCTTTTGTCGGCACCAATAAAAACGGCACCCGAAGGTGCCGTTATTTGCAGCGCTTTGCACAATCAGCCGTGCAAGGTTTCAGCTGCGTACAAGGTGTTTTCCAGCAGGCAGGCGCGAGTCATCGGGCCTACGCCGCCCGGCACCGGGGTGATCCAGCCGGCGCGGGGCAGGGCGGTCTCGTAAACCACGTCGCCCACCAGCTTGCCGTCAGCCTGGCGGTTGATACCTACGTCGATCACGATGGCGCCTTCCTTGATCCACTCGCCCTTGACCAGGCCCGGCTTGCCGGCAGCGACCACCACCAGATCAGCACGGCCAACGTGGCCGGCCAGATCCTTGGTGAAGCGGTGGGTCACGGTCACGGTGCAGCCAGCTAGTAGCAATTCCATGGCCATCGGGCGGCCAACAATGTTGGAAGCGCCGACAATCACTGCGTCCATCCCGTACAGGTCCTGGCCGGTGCTTTCCAGCAGGGCCATGATGCCTTTAGGGGTGCATGGACGCAGCAGCGGGATACGCTGGGCCAGGCGGCCGACGTTATAAGGGTGGAAACCGTCGACGTCTTTGTCCGGGCGAATGCGTTCCAGCAGTTTGGAGGCGTCCAGATGGGCGGGTAATGGCAGTTGCAGCAGGATGCCGTCGATGTTCGCGTCGTCGTTAAGACGGTCGATCAGGTCGGTCAGGTCCTGTTGGGTAGTGTCAGAAGACAGGTCATAGGCTTGGGAAATAAAGCCTACCTCTTCGCAGTCTTTACGCTTGTGCGAAACATAAACCTGGGAAGCAGGATCGCTGCCGACCAGAATCACGGCCAGACCAGGGGTGCGCAGGCCTTGCTCGTGACGCTCGGCGACACGTTTGGCAATCTGCTTGCGCAGGCTGGCGGCGATCGCTTTACCGTCGATTAGTTGTGCAGTCATTACGCGTGATTAACCATCGTAAAGGGTGGAAAAAGGACGTGCATTCTCGCATGTCGTGACGCGAGGGCAAAGGCGCCTGGTCTGTTTATTGCCCTAACTCCTTTATATTTCTAAACTTTTTTTAAAAAACAGTTGACGACTTCCGGGCTCACCTATAACATTCGTCGCACTTGTCGGGCACAGCCTAGCACTGGTTAAGAAGGTAGAGCGAAGTTGTTGTCCAGCTTGGTGATACTGAAAGCACTTGGTTTGTAGTCGTCAAAGAATACAGGCTAACAATGCGCCCGTAGCTCAGCTGGATAGAGCATCCGCCTTCTAAGCGGATGGTCGCAGGTTCGAGTCCTGCCGGGTGCGCCATTAGGCAGCTTTGGCACAAGTAAAGCAGTACAGGCAATATGGTGGGCGTAGCTCAGTTGGTAGAGCACGGGATTGTGACTCCCGTTGTCGAGGGTTCGATCCCCTTCGTCCACCCCATATTTAGAAAGCCGCCAGATTAAACATCTGGCGTCTTTGCTTCAAAAGTTTGAAATGCGGATGTGGTGGAATTGGTAGACACACTGGATTTAGGTTCCAGCGCCGAAAGGTGTGAGAGTTCGAGTCTCTCCGTCCGCACCAAACATGGTTTCGCACAGTCTCGCTGACTTTCGCGAAACCCTTGAAATAGCCCGCCTTGAGCGGGTTTTTTCTTTTGTGGCGTTTCGCTTTCTTTCGCCACCTTCCCAATATTTTTAGTACATTAGCCAGTCCATCGGTAATTCGAGCACTATGGTGATGTACTAATGCCCCTCACTGACACCGCTGTCAGGCAAGCCAAGCCCCGTGACAAAGACTTTACGCTGAGTGATCTCGACGGCCTTTCGCTGTTCGTGGCTGCCAACGGCAAGAAGTCCTGGCACTTCCGATTTAGCTGGCATGGCAAACAACCGCGCATCTCCCTTGGCACATATCCCGAAATTACCCTCCGTGAAGCCCGCGAACTGCGGGATCAGGCGCGTGCGCTCGTTGCAAAAGGCATTGATCCGCGGCTAGAGCGCAAGCAGGCCCGGCACGCTGCTGGTGCCGAGGTCGAGAACACCTTCGAAGTTGTGGCCAACAAATGGTACGACTTCAAGTCTCCACGCCTGGTGGCTGCTGTGAAGGGTGGAGCGGCGCAATCGCGTAGGTATTTGGACAAAGACCTGATACCGATGCTGGGCAAAATCCCCATCAGCCAAATCAAGCGTGCCGATGTACTAGCGGCAGTACATCGCGTTGAAAAGCGTGGCGCGCTGAATGTGGCTGAGAAGTGCCGCACCTGGCTGAATCAGATTTTTCGCTACGCCATAGCGCAGGGCCTGATCGAGACCAACCCTGCGGCAGATATCGATATTGTTGCCGCCGTGCAGCCGCCAGCGAAACACAACCCTTTCCTGAAACGCTCGGAACTCAAACCGTTCCTACTGGACCTGCGCAATTTCAAAGGTTCGGTATTCACTATGCATGCGATCCGGCTGTTGCTGCTGACAGGCGTTCGGACGGGTGAGCTGAGAGCGGCAACGCCAGATCAGTTCGATCTGGACGCCGCGCTGTGGACAGTGCCGGCTGACAACGTTAAGCAGTTGCGCAGCCGGGTTAGAACAGAGGGGGATGTTATACCGCCGTATC
The DNA here is from genome assembly GCF_055408445.1 of Pseudomonas sp. B414. Lineage (NCBI taxonomy): Bacteria > Pseudomonadati > Pseudomonadota > Gammaproteobacteria > Pseudomonadales > Pseudomonadaceae > Pseudomonas > Pseudomonas sp. B414. The sequence continues at coordinate 86,871 of NZ_JBUZTQ010000006.1, forward strand.
TGGTGCCACTGTCGCGGCAGGCGGTAGAGGTGGTGCGTGCATTGAAAGGCATGACCGGTGAGCACTGTCGGTTGTTGTTGCCCGGGAGGAATCACCCGAACACACCGATGAGCGAGAACACGGTAAATAGCGCTATCAAAAAAATTGGATATGAAGGCCGACTGACCGGGCACGGAATACGCGCCACGCTTTCAACGGCCTTAAATGAGATGGGATACAAAGAGGACTGGATCGAGGCTCAGCTGTCCCACGCGGGAGATAACAAAGTGCGCAAGACGTACAACCATGCGGAGTACGTGGAACAGCGGAGAGTGATGATGCAGGAGTGGGCTGACTTTCTCGATGCGACCGAGGCCGCCGATTAAGCGCGGTGCTCACGTGCCGCCATTTGGTCATTGGCCCACTGCAACACCTCGGCTTTAACCCAGCGCACTGAGCGTGTGCCGAGGTGCACCTTTTTCGGGAAGGCGCCTTTATTCACCATGTCGTAGATCTTCGTGGTCTTGAAGCCGGTAATCTTGATCACCTCGGGCAGCGCGATCAGTTCGGTTGGTTGGGTGTTTTGAGTGTTCATAGAGTTACCTCGCCGTGCCGGTTACGGCTGGTGCGTTTGAAATTAGGGGGGGGATACTGCGGGGTCTTGAAGCTGGTTACAGCGGTTTGTTAATTTTGGCTAGACCAGCTACGGCCTGGCTATAAATGTCCTTGATCTGATCCCACGGTATGATGTGCCGCTGCTCATACTCGCCTTCGCCGTCGCAGAACTCACAGCCTTCCAAAGGATCTTCCAGATCGCGGCACTCAGGGCACTCGGTCGTGACCTCAAGCTGGAACTCACCAAGCAGCAGCGCCTTGGCGCCATTCTCCGCAGTCAGCCTTCTAGGCATTATGCAGTACCCCTCCGGCACCTCCGCTACCTGCGCGGGCTGCTCGGCAGGCCTGTTTCGCATGCACGCAGCACGCCAGCCAGCGTGATACCCGCGCAACTCAATGGTGCTCATATGGCTGAATTCTTCACTACCAGGCATAACCGGCTCGCCCTGGTGCTGTGCGGCTGGCTTATCGAATGCTCCCGACTGCATCAGCTCCAGCAAGCGATCAGCGCCGATTTCATCGGTGTCACCCCAGCAATGATCGTCGCCAACTGGCTGAAGGCATTGAGCGTCGTCTTCTGTTAGCTCGCCCGAACTGCCAATCCAGCCGCACTTGATGCACTCGGAGACGTAGTACATGCCCACAAGCGGCTCAGTGCCCAGCTTGCGGTGCTTGATTTGATTGTTCATATTTTCTCCCGTGCGCGCCGCTCAACCGCTTCGGCTTGGCGCAACTTGCTGCATTTAGTGTGGTTGCCGTGGGCGCGTGACTTGTCGCATTTGTCGCATATGGTTTGCAGATCCAGCCTCTGGATCGGGATGCCGCGCTTTTGGACGGTTCGGCGGAGGGCGGTCATAAGTGATCCTTTATCGGGTCATGCCCGGCGGGCAGTTAGCGTTTTAGGTAAGTTTTGGTCAGCTTGCCGTTGACGGCATGACCACGCTTGAGCACGACACGCCCCAGTGTGGCCCGGTCTTTTTCGCTATGGCTGGCTTGGCTCAGCAGGCCGAAGTAACTGTTGGCGGTCTCGCGCAGATCCTCGGCAGGCGCATTAGCTGTCCGCTTGAGTGCCTGAGCCACTGCCCGCTTGCGAGTGGTGCGCCGCCACGGCTTGATCACATGCCCGACAAAATCGACGCCGCGATCAACCGGCTGCAGGATGGTTTTCGTTGGATTGAGTCGAGCCCCTAGCGTTAATAGGAACTTCTCGACTTCTGCGTGCCAGACATTGAGCTGCTGCGGTGACTCGTGCAGAAACACAAAGTCATCAACGTAGCGGATGTAATGCCTTGCCCTCAGGCGATGCTTGGCGAATTGATCCAAAGCGTCCAGGTACACATTGGCGAAGAACTGAGAGGACAGGTTGCCAATGGGCAGCCCGAGGTGCGCAGGCTGCGCGGTCAGGCGCTTGTGTTGCGGCACCCTGCCAAACAGGTGGCTTGGGCTTCTTGTTTCAAAGTTCTCTCGCGGGTCGTGCATTAAAATCTGCTCAGCCAAGGCAAGCCACCAAGGCTCATTTATCTTTTCGGCCAGTTGTCGGCGCAGCACCTGCTTGTCGATGGCCACAAAGAAGTTGGCCAAGTCGCACTTTAGGTAGAAAAGCGGTTTTGACCAGTTCTCACTGGCGCCCCTGATCTTTGATTCAAGACGCTTTGCAGCGTAAAGCGTGCCGCGTCCCGGAATGCACGCGCAACTATCAGCGATGAAGCTGGCATAGAAGCGGGGAGCAACATGGTTGTACAGCAGGTGATGTACGACTCGATCCCGAAAGGCTGCTGCCCATACTTCGCGGGCTTTCGGGCGGGTGACTACAAAACATATCGAGCGGCCAGGCTGGTATGTGCCAGCGATCAGGTCGTCGTGTAGCTGGATCAGGTTTTGTTCCAGGTTCACTTCGAAAGCCAAAGCGCTGTCGCTGTTGCGCTTTGATCGTCGGCAGTCGTAATAAGCCTGCACCAGATCCTCGAACTGGTAGGGACCAACAGTCGAATCTGCGGACGGGGCGGACACGGAGCTCGTTGTTCTTGTCGTTGTTGTTCTGATTGCCATCATCGAAGTTCATGTTGAATGCGTTGTTGGCGGAGCGCTGCGACCTATCGTGCTATCTAAGTCGCCAAGCCGAAGGCAATGCCGATCAGCGAGGAAACAGCGCGAGACCAGCCCGGACGCTTTAGACCGGCGGTATCTCCGATGCGCATGGCGGTGACCCAGAGGTCAGCGGCACGACCAGATTCAAAATCGCACAGACCTGAAAGCCGTAACTCTCAGATGGCGGGCGCGGTTGGGGTAGAGCGTTTCCAAGCATTGGCTTGTTTGCCAATGGAGGAGGTGAGCAGGATAGTTTTTGATTGCTGCTCTGGGCTGATGAACCGGCTTTCGGTGCATAGCCTCATGACCAGATCTACCTGGTGCACTTTCTCCAGAAGTAGCTCCAGATGAGGCCGCTTATCTCTATTTGAGTTTGCCCTGCCAATCAGCGTCAGGATCTCCATGCAATCATCCATAACGCGTTTGCTGATCACTTGCTTTAGGTCTCTTGGGATATTCCGAGTGAGGCCCGTTGCAAGTTTGAACAGGTCCATCGACACTTTGTAGATCTGCAAGTCCGTGTGCATCGCCATGGGCAGAAGCTCCTAACAGCAACCGGCCGCAAGCGGCCGGATTAAATAAGCGAATTAATCAATCAGCAACTCTCTGCGGACGGGGCGGACACGGAGCTCGTAGCTCTTGCCGAAGGTGTCCTGAATGCCATCATCGAAGTACATGAAGAATGCGAGGTTGGCGGAGCGCTGCGAGCTCGACCGGTACCAGGAGCCCATGAAGGCTTCTTCGCCATCGTCCCGGAATGCCGGGATCGCCGTCTGTGCCGGAAACTCTGCGGTGTACAGCAGGCCTACCGGCAAGCTGTTGGGGTTGTCGCCATCGCGGTTCCAGCAGTAGTTTTCCTCGCTGGTTGGCTTGAGGTGGCGATATTGCAGTTCCTGCACGTCGCGGGCCGGGATAGCCCAGTCGGTGTACCCGCTAATCTCAAGCGCCAAAACCTTCTGTGCCAGCTCACTACCGGCGCCGGCCATTGATTCGGTATTGCTGCGGCTGTCGGTAAAACTGCCGGCGCCCTCGATGATCACGCCACGAGCACCCCAGGTGCCTTTCAGTTCGTGAGCCGCACCGGCGGTGATGTTCAGATAGCGCTGGCCGTTCTCAACGGTCACACCTGAGAAGAACCCACCGCCGAAGGCTTGTCCGATGGCAGGGAGAGCAATTACAGGCAATGCTTGAGCTATTGCTGACATGGTGTTTCCTCTTTTTTCAGGCAACAAAAAAGGCGCTTATGCGCCCGGTAGCCGGTCAAGAACGAATGATCAAAGGATTAAATAAACAATCTGCGGACGGGGCGGACACGGAGCTCGCTGAACTTGACGGTGATGACCTGATAGCCATCATCGAAGCCCATGCCGAATGCGATGTTGGCGCAGCGCTGCGAGCTTGACCAGTACCAAGTGTCTTTGGCGAACAGGTCTGGCACGTTCAGCCAGCAGTGGTATAGCTCGGCAGCGGCTGGCAGGTAGAAGTTGTCGTGCCCGTCTGCGGTGTAGGCTGTGGCTGTCTTGGCGGCGGGGTGGTCGTCTTCCATCAGGATCATGGTATTGGCAAAGCCATCACGCTTGCTGTTGGCTTGAGACTCACGCCTACGGCCGCCCCATTCATGGCTGCCAGCATCTTTTGCCGCGACAATCAGGTAGTGCGCGGGCACATCACCGTGAGCGGCTACCAGTCCGCCGTTGAAACCACCCTGGCCGGGCCAGATGGCGCCAAGTTCAGGAACTGTGTGCGGGTAGATCGGCTGAACATTCGCAGCCGGTGGCAGCACCTGGGCAAAGCTGGCTAAGGCAAGCTTTGCCAGTGATGCAGCGGGCATCTTGATCGTGGTGTCGCCGTGCTTGAGGGTGATCATTTCGGGTTTCATTTTTGAATACCTGTATGAGGTCGTTTATTTCGGATCGAAAACGCCAAGCGTCAACGTGGCTGCTTCGCCAATCTGCGCATCAAGCACCGATTTGAATTCCTGTGCGATCTCCTCCCGCTGTACTTCTTCACCTACCCAGCGCAGTTTCAGCATGGGTTGAGCGCCGCTGGTGATGACCGACACGCGCAAGACGATATGGCGCGGGCTCAGCCCTTCGTAGGGCACCACTGAGAAGATCAATGTAGACGGCAAGGTCTCTTTGCTGGTGGCTTCGATCTGGTCCATCGCGCTGCGGCTGGTGCGGGTTTCGCTGATGGCGTGGTCGCTTTCCGATGATGCTTTGATAGTGATGGTGCGCACTGCGGCGATGGCTTTGACGATGCTCATCTGCTGGCCAGCATCATCAGCAGCATTGAGCGAGGCGTTCCAGTCTTCGATCCAGTCGCTAAGCTCTTTCTGCGACATGGATCGCCCTGGTACTGCTTGAACTGCTTTGTAGCCTGCTGAGGCTTTCAGGCAAAGCACTGCGCGATCATCTGCGTGACCAGGTGCAACGTCAGTGCCCAAGTTGAAGATCAGCGTACAGGCCATTTCATCCTGATCGATGAAGCCGCGAGCGCCTTCTGCGGCGCGCTCCTTAACGTAGGCGCTGAAATCAACCAGCGAGTTGGTGGCGAGTACGCCACGGAAACGGCTGCGGCCAATCTGGTATTTTTCCAGATCAACGACTTTTGCCCCTTCGGGCAGGATCGCCGTTGGTGAGTACGTGTTCAGCGACTTTCCGGCCGCCATGAGGGCGGTGTCGGTGACCAGTTGGATGGCTTCTTTGCTAAGGGACATAGTTCAGATCTCTGTAGGACTGGATTAAGTGCGCGGTGTGACTGGGGCCTGATCACGAGTGAACAACTGGTCGTGCTTTTCGGCGAAGAGGGTGATGTTGCCGCCTGTGCCAACGTGCATCGGCGTGTCGAGGCTGGTGTTTTCGCTGCGGGTACCGCGTTTGGTCGGCACTTTGTAGTCGAGCTTGTGCTTGATCTTTACCTGGCTGGATTCGCCGATTTGGCTGAAGTCGAGGGTGATGACAACCTTTCCGGCTTTGCCGTAATCGACCACACCGGCGGCGACTTCGGAGAGGGCGTGGCCGATCTGACTGGCGAACGCGCCGCCGTTCAGCTCTTCAAGGAACGCTGCGGTATCTGTTGCAACTGACATGGTTTTTTCTCCGGGGTGGCGTGGAGTCCGCTGGGCGGCAGGTGGTGTTGAATTTGGCGAAGGCGGCGGTGCGCTGAGGTGGTGGTGCGTTTCAAACGTGGCTGCCGAAGAAGGCGAAAATGGTCAGCATCACGCTGATGCGCAGCGCCCAATCGCGCAGGAAACGGCCGAACTGTTTCACATCGAACTGATCTTTCTTGGCTTCCAACTCGCGAGCATGAGCGGTCGCATTGTTGTGGCCGAAGCGCTCCGTGATGATCTTTCCCGTGGCGCGCTCGATCACTTCAAAGGTGTTGCTGCCCGTCGGCTTGACGATGAAACGCGGAGCCAACGGCGGGGCGATCACGTTTGGCTTCTGGTAGAAGTCGGCAGTGGCTTGGCGTGTGCGTTCGCGCAACCCTTCGAGAATGGCGCGGCGCTGGGAGAAGGTTGGGTGCATGGTCGATCCTCGACAGGGTTACGGGTATTCGTCAGCACTCGGGGCCTGGGATATATGCCGCTGGGCGCGCAGGGGAGTGCTGACGAATAACCGCAGGATTGAAAAGCCCGGTCGAAACCGGGCTGTGAGCTGCTCTACAAACGCCGCCGTATGTAAGAGCGAAGCGTGTAAATCGTGTTAATTGCCCATGGCTGCAAATCCTCCGTTCAGGTGTGCACTGCGGGCGGTAGCGCGGCAGTGGTGTGATGCAGGTGTCCAGCGTCTGCTGGGTTGGCTTCCGCATCGGTCTGTATTCAGGTTGTAAAGTCGGAGTACAGACCGATGCGGCCTGGTGATGGGGGACCAGGCGATCGGGCAGTTTTCGACAGGCTGTCGTGGCGCTGGTTGATACGGTTTAGCCGATCAGCTCGACAGCCTCTGCGCGGCGTATCAGACGCATTTCTGCGAATCGCCGCTCAGTCGGACGGCGGTCGCGGCGGGCCAATTGGTCATCTGTGGCGGTGTGAATGGCGATCAGGCCCGCCAGCAGCAGACACAGCGGTGTGATGATCTGGCGGCGCATGGCTTCGGCGACCAGCGCGCCTTGGCGGTGAACGCCAAGCTTGAACATGGCGTTGGCCAGTCGCTTAACCACGGTGCCCGGCGCAATGCCGAATACCCGGGCGATCTCTTTGGCGGTGAGCCCTTGTGCGACCGACAGAACAAATTGCAGCTCACGCGGCGCAAGGCCACGGCCGAGGTGGCCTTTCCATGCACCATCTACGATTGTCGATTCCATGATGTGTTCTCGGTTGTTTTCCCGTTGCACCCGTTTGCCCAGGTGCAGCGGTGAAAGTGTCCGTGACCCCCCAAGCTCGCTACTGGCGACGGCTTGGGGTTACTGCATCAAGTTGTCCTGGTGCGCTGGGGTAGACCTACCTTTCGGTTGATGCGCGGTCACATCCTCGGTCTCACTGTCCGCTGCCTGTAAGGATGTAGGGCGCAGCCTTCAGGCTTGCCACGCCACGCAGGTGAATCGCTTAAATGTGCATTGGTGCAAATCCTCCATTTCCAAAGGTGGGTTGCTGCACGCCGACTTACCGAGGTCGATACGGCAGCACTCAGGGAGGCTCCAGCCTATGAGTGCGCTAACGACCTTTCCCGTTCGGCGCTGTGTATCGATTAGTTGTTAAAGAGCGTTTGGGTTTCCCTTGGCATCTCTGCCTTTCTGCCGGCATGAACCGGCGATGAGCGAACTATACGAATCCTCATAATTCCAGTCAATACGCTTTCGCATAATTATTTCCAAACGCATAGAAAAGCCCGCTCAATGGCGGGCTAAAGTTTTTTCAAATTGGCTGGTTCAGATGGGGTGTAGCTATCTGAATATTGACTTCGGCATTTTCCCGTCAACGACTGTCCCGACCACAACCCAGGCATCATCCATCGGGATTGTGGGGAAAGATGGATTGAGAGGTTTTAGGTAGTAAGTGCCTGAATCCCTTATGAATTGCTTGAAGGTGGCTTCGTTTGAATCTATCAGTTTGGCAACAACGAACTGACCAGATCGCGGCTCAAACTCCGGCGCAACGAGTATTAAAAAACCTTCGGGAAAAGACGGCCCAACAGGGCTAGTCATTGAGGGCCCCATGACTTTGAGCCAGAACCCGTGCTCGCCAGCCCACACGTCTGACGTGTGGCTTGCACATGCGGAAACATTACACAATTCCATTGCTTCAGACGCAGTCCCGGCCTGTACCCAGCTAATTTCCGGGTAACTAAATGATCTTGAAGGCTGCAAAGCCATTTCTATATTGGCATCGAAGCTTTTGGATTCATCTGCTCCGCCGAACATCAGCCAGTTCGGGGAAACCTTCAGAACTCGGGCTATTTTCTCGATGGTCGGACGCCTTGGGCTGGCACTCTCGCCGGAGAGAATCCGGTTGATCGTAGGCTGTGGGACGTCAGCGCGACGTCCCAGCTCACTCTCGTTCAGTCCCAGCTCAAGCATCTTGGAGCGAAGGCGCTCAGCAATATTCATAAATCACCATACGTTCACGCATTAGTTGAATTGTATTGCGTGGAGCTATCCGTTTTCGTATGATTTATTATGAAAATAATCATAGAGATAGCGCTGTGACCGTTAAATCAATGCTTGCAAGCCTGTTTCAGCTTGGTCTGTCGCAGGCAGAGATCGCCGAAATTTGTGATTCAACTCAGCCAACTATCAGCCGAGCAGCCAATGGAGCAATGGTTCGTTATGAATTAGGAAAAGCGATCGAAGAAATTTACCTGAAAGAAACCAAGGCGCGAGAAGCGAAGCAGGGATAGGTCATTCGCTGTTGAGTTGATTATCTATCCGTTAATGGCAGTTCAGTAGCACCTCGGATTAGCTGGTAATTCATCCAGTGACTAAATCGCAGGCAAAAAAAAGCCGGTGGCTAGACCGGCCTCCCAAGCAACGGACAAAAGGCTGACCAGATGATCCTTTCAATTGAATTTAGAAAATTTGCTCAGCCTGAAGTCTCGGGTGTTTTCTCGGTTAATGCCGCTGCCCAGGTGGTGATGCCGGGGCTTCGTTTTCCACTTTCGCCACGCCTCTTTTCAATACCTCGATCAGCTCTTTCGCTTGCTCAACCGTCACCGCCAGAAGAGGAGTCCCTTGCGCCTCATCTGGTCGTTGGAAAGGTGTCGAAATGAATTTGAATTTGAGCAGCAGCGAGCTCATTGCCGGAACCGTTTGTACTTCCCATTCGGTTATCGGGTTTACCGCTAAATCTTCTGACATGTCCGGCCTCCAAGGCCTTTTCGAGTGGAATCAAAAAGCTACCACAGATGCGCCGGACACCTATAACGCCTGAATCGCAGGCAAAAAAAAGCCGCCGTAGACGGGCGGACTTTTTCACAGCTTTACAACAATTAGCGAGTGTCATTATGAGCATCATTGAGCCATCAGGCAATACCACCCACTTGATGTCACGAACGGCATCAGCGCCACGCGTTATTACATCGACCACCGCACAGGAGGCCTTGTAATGGCCCGCGCACGAAATATCAAACCTGGACTGTTCACCAACGAAGTTCTTGTCGACCTTCCTGCATTTGATCGCCTGCTGTTCATTGGACTGTGGTGTCTGGCGGATCGTGAAGGGCGTCTTGAGGATCGGGTTAAACGAATCAAAATGGAGTTATTTCCCTGTGATAACTACGACATTGACGCAGGGCTAAACAATCTCGCGGCCGCTGGCTTCATTTCGCGTTACTCCTATGAGGGCCATTTGATTATTGAGGTCGTCAACTTCACCAAGCATCAGAGCCCACACGCCACCGAAAAAGACAGCGACCTACCAGACATTAACGGTTATCTAACCGTTTACGAACGGAACGGCAAACTCGCTGTTAAGGGCTCAGACCGCAAGATTCACGTTAAGGAACGGAGCAATACCGTTACCGCACCGTTAGAGCCTGTTACGGCACCGTTAGGTAACGCCCTGATTCCTGATTCCGGATTTACTGATTCACTGATTCCTGAAGAAGATCAACACCACCCTCTCAGCGCGAACGAAGAAACTAAGCCAGCGGGGCCAGAGCAAAAACCAACCCCCGAGAAATCCTCGGCTGTTGGGGAAAATCCAACTGAGGCAAAAATTGCCTTGGTTCAGCCCAGTCCTGAATCAACCCCACAACCTGTCGACCCAAAAGCTCCAGTGGAAATGACCCTGGACTGGGAGCCTGACGCCAATCTCCTGAAAACCTACTGCGTTCACTTTGGCGTATCCGCTGACTTGCTTACCAAGGACTCCATCGCTGCGTTCACGGCCCACCACGAAACCGAGGGCAGCCTGAATACTCAAGCCAAGTGGGTATCTCTGATGGTCAGGTGGGCAAGGGACGACAAGACCCGAGCGAGCAACGTCCGGCAATTCCCCAGCAGGCCTCGTAGCGAAGAGGCCTATGACGACGATGACACCGATTGGATCAATCAGGAGTTTGCGCAATGAATCAAGTTTCAGTGATCGCCACTGGCCTGTGGGCCAAGGTACAAACCGGGCAATTCATTGCTGCCGGTGAAAGCGAAAACGTCCGGCCCGCAGCGGGAGTGTCCGAAGCGACGGCCAAGGTCATCAACGGTCTTTTCCGCGAACTGCGCTCGATCTTTCCCGCCTGGAAGCAAGCGTGGCCGGACATGGCGACCTACAAAGCCGCCAAGCAGCAGTGGATGCAGGGGTTCCTCGAAGCGGGTATTTGCAGCACTGAGCAGCTGCGGTTTGGACTGATGCGAGCGCGTCAGGCTGCCAAGGACTTTGTGCCCAACGTGGGAGTATTTATCGATTGGTGCACGCCAACGGCGGAAATGCTGGGACTGCCGAAGCTGGTCGCTGCTCACCGCGAGGCTTGCCGCAACGCGCACCCGTCGATGGCAGGACAAGCACAATGGTCCCATGACGCGGTGTGGCATACGGCCAAAGAGTGCGGGTTTGAAAATCTCAACCGTCTTGCTCATGACCTGAGCATCAAACTGTTTGAGCGCAATTACACGATCACGGTGCGCCGTGTGCTGGCAGGTCTGCCGTTGCAGAAAATGCCGCTGGCCTTGCCGCCGCGCAGTATCGAGCGCAGCGCCCCTGAGGTTGGCAACAATGCGTTGGCGGCATTGCGCGCCATGCGCTCGGGAGGTGCTGTACATGCCTAACCCCAACCTGGCCCCGGTGGAGCCGAGTGCTTACCGATGGGCCGTTCACTGCTGCGCTCACAAGTTGGATTTGAGTGATATCCCTGACCGCGCCGTAGCCTTGTTTGAGCATGAAAGCGTGGCCCACACCTTTGGCCGCCTGATGTGGCCAACCACTTACGAGGTTGTCGACCGGCAGCCTCAACCGAAAGGTGCCCTGTGAACACCAAAATAAAAACCCTGACCGTGAAACTGTCCGATGCGGAGATTGGGCGCAATGCCAAGCTTGAGCACGTGCGGGATTTGCGTGATGCCGGCCATCCTGCGTTGCATTTTCGGTATGGCAAGAACCGCACCCGAGGCTCCTGGTACTTGGTCAATAAACGCCGTTGGCACCGTATCGGCGCGTTCCCGGACTTGAGCGCCAAGCAGGTGCTGGCTGCGTTGCCCTCTGTGCGCCTGCGGGTTTCGGCTGATGCTGGCTCGGCTATTTCGCAGTGGGCGACCACGGGTGAACTGCTCACCTGGTATGCCGATCGCATGGCCCGTGACCGCAATCTTTCGGCCAAGCGCAAGAATACCGGCGCCTCGGCCATGAAGTGCCATCTGCTGCCGCGCCTGGGCGATCTGCCGTTGGTTGAGGTCAACAAGGCGGCGCTCGACAAGCTGCTGATGTGGCCACTGCAAGAAACCCTCTCAATCGATTACGTGCGTCTGGCGTTCCAGTTGCTGGCCTTGGCATTCCGACAGGCCTTGGCGCTGGCCCTGATCACGTCCAACCCGATGGCGGGCATCAAGTTCAAGGACTTCTCCAAAGCCAAGGTGAGCATCAAGCCGTCTCGTTTGCGCGGTGTGCAGTTGCAGGACTTGCTCGGTGAGTTGGGGCAGGTGATGGATAGCGAACCGGCTGACGCCATGCTGGCCCTGATGATGCTGTGCCACGGCACGCGCATTGGTGAGACCCGGCAAGCGCGCTGGTCTCATATCAATCTGGCAGAGGGTGAGTGGTTCATTCCGGCTGAGCACACCAAGACCGGTGTTGAGCATCACCTGCCGCTGACTGAGCAAGTCCGCGCCTTGTTGATTCAGTACCGCAACACCCAGACCGCCCGCGGCTATGACGGCCAGTACCTGTTCCCGGCGCGCAGTGGCAAGCCGTTAAGTGAAGGGCAGGCCAGTGCCGTGTTTACCCGGCTGGGGAAGGGCGAGTGGACCAGCCACGACCTGCGCAAGGTGGCTCGCACAGCTTGGGCGGACCTCGGCATCGACCACTTGATTGGTGAGCTGCTGATCAACCATGCCATGGGCCACAACGTGCAGGTGTACATCCAGTCGGACGTGATGGGGCGCAAACGTGATGCGTTGGAGAAGTGGCACGCGCATCTAGATCAGAAGGGTTTGAGCCTGATCCACGCACAGACAGGCGTTAGATTCAAAGAATCCGGTAATACGCTGGAGGCCGCTAACGGCGTGGCATGCAGCACCATTCAGAAATCAACCATAGGCGAGGATTAAAAATGATGATTCGTAAGACGTTGCACCGGCCTTTGGGCGATACCGAACACATGCTTGAACAGTGGGGCTGGTGGCGAATGGATGGGATGGGGATTCCCAGTTATGCCTCGCCAATGCTGGCCTTGATGCGTGACGCTCTGCCTTCAACCACGAAGTCGTACACGATCACTGATGAGCTGGCCTGTGCTGTTGATGGAGCGTTGGCCAGGCTGTGCAAGCGTGACCAACAGATGGGCGACATGGTGTGGCTTTACTACGGTTCCAAATGGCCGGCAGTGCGTGTGGGTCGCCACTACAAGGTGAGCGAAATGAAGGCGCGAGAGCTTATTAAGGCTGGTGTGGCATGGGTTGACTGCGTTCTGGAGACGCTGCGCGAAGCTGCGTAAAAAAGGTTGTCCATATGGAATAGGTTTGTTTTCATGGCACCGTGTTTAGCTGTTACAGCGGGACACCACAAACAAAGCCCGGCCAGTGAGTCGGGTTTTTTATTGTTGCAATGATAGCTATAAGCCATTTCCATGCTGTAAATTCGTCCGGAATATTTAACGGAGTTCCCCGGTGACGGACCAGCTAACCCTCGACCTTCCAATCTCTTTCTACTTTGAATCAAAAGAACCGATTCCTATTGATGAGATAGTCGCCTCGCTTCTTGGGCTACAGAAGCTAGCCTCAAAAGTGCCTATGCTTGTGGGCAATCTCTGTCATGCGGAACACGGGATTGATCTCGATAGTCTGAAGGTCTCGAAGATCGAGTCGGGCAGCTTGCTTGAAGTCTTGGTGTTGACGCTGCTGTTCAGTTCTGCGGTCGATAAAGAAAGATGTATCCGGTGGCTCAACGAGACGACAATGGGAAAATATGCGAAGTATGGCCTAGGAGGCCTTTTACTCTTGTTGCTTGCCAGTGAGTCAATCACCCTCTACGACTCATTCAAGGGTAAGGATGGCACAGGGGAGACCCCTAGCATCCAAGCGAACAACAATATCCTTATCAACATTGGTAGCGAGGCTACGGGTGCTAGTACTGATGAGCTGCGAGCCGCCATTGATGGTGCTTTGACTGGCGATCGTAAAAAAATGGTAAGGGCAGCATTAGATTTTGTCCGGCCTGCATCCGGTGAAGGCCGTGGTGGCTTGCACGTTGGGGAAGAGGCAACGGGAGTTGCATTCTCCCACCAAGCGGCCACTGATGCTCCAGCAACACCTGATTTTCGGGTTAAAGATACAGAGGTTGCTTACCCCAGTACCAAACTTGAGATTAGAGCTCTAGATCGTGACAAAGTAGATAGTGGGTGGCGTGGTGCACTCCCTCAGCTAACTGGCGAAAAAAGACTTCCCCTCTACTTTGCAGATGGTGTGGATATCACTAAGGCGGTGACTCAGGAGTCCGTTCAGGCCGACGTCCAGATATTGATGTCTACGGATTTCAACCGTGGAGTTCTTGTGCCAAAAAGTATTACAGTCACGAAAATTTACTGATTTAAATTTCCCTTTTTTAGCCCGCCTAGTGCGGGCTTTTTCGTTTTCGGCTCCCGTGCCTGCCTCCTTGCTCCGAGCGGATGACAGTGCATTGGGCGCCGGTCTTATTACTCAGTCCCGCCAGGGAACAAGGGCGCAGCCCAGACAAGGACCACTGATGAATACAGAACACCAAACGCTTGCAGATGTGCCCTTCTGGCTGTTGGTGCTGCTGAGCATGGCCGGACTCTCTGGCGAGATGCTGAGGGCATCGGGTAGCGACCTGAGTCTTCGGCAGATCCTGCAGAGAGTAGCCCTGCGCTTCTTGGCATCGGGTCTGCTGGGCATGGCCACGCTGCTACTCGCGCTGGCCCTGTGGAGCAACCTCTACCTGGCTGCTGGTCTGGGCATCGTCATCGCGGTGATTGGTGCCGACGTGGCTGGCGGGTTGTACACACAGATCCTGGCGAAGAAGGCCGGCATCACGACAGGAGGTCGCAATGACCCGATCCAATGACAAGGCCGAGTATTACCAGATGAAGGGCATGGTCAGCGAGCTGACGCCGGAAGAGCAGTCCGAGGTCATGAAGGCTGAGGCCGATGTGATCGCGATTGCCAAGCAGTCCGACAAGGCGTTGATCGGTGCGCTCATGGCGATGATCAAGATCGCAGCTGAGGCGTAGTCGCCATGGGTGTCGACACTAGATCGTTCACGTTCAAATCCCGCCATTACGACACCACCAAGCGCATCACTGGTAGAGCGCTGCAGAAGCGTCGCCTGAGCGTCTGGACCAAAGACCCATGCTGCGCAGTGTGTCGCAGGCTTACCGCCTTCCCGCGAGGCTTCGAGCTCGATCACGTCGTGCCGCTGTTCAAGGATGGTGAAGACACTGAGGCCAACTGTCAGATCCTATGTGTTAGCCGGGATGGAAAGTCACCAGGCTGTCATGAGCGCAAGACAGCTGATGACCTTGGGTTCCGCTTGAAGATCCAGATCGGGCCTGATGGTTACCCTCTCGAATGATGAAAATGCCCCGTTCTGGTGCGAATATAGATGCGAATCGATCGCAAAGGGGGGGGGAGGGGAAAACTTCAGGCGACGTGTTGCCGGAAATCGGCCCTCGCCCTTTCCTTTCATTAATCCGTAGTTTTTTTGGTAAATCGCGATGGCCGAAAGAGGCAAAAAATCCGTTGCCTCGTTGTACGTGGCCAAGCCCGAGGGCATCGATTCAAGAATGGCCCCGCCAGCGGGTTTGACGCCCGCTCAGAAGGCGACATGGGTCACCGTGGTAAATGCCCGGCCTGCCGATTGGTTTGGCCCTGAGAACGCAGCTCTGCTCGTCCAATACTGCCGACACAAAGTGCAGTCCGACATCCTGGCTCAACAGCTCGAATCGTTCGATCCGGACTGGTTGCTGGAGGACGAAGGACTGAAGCGATACGACAAGTTGAGCGGCATGGTCGAGCGCGAAACCAGAACCATGAATGCGCTGCTCAGATCGATGCGCCTCACACAGCAAAGCTTGGTCCGCGCGGACAAGGCGGTGCCATCCGCGAAAGGACGTAAACCATGGCAGGGCGAAAACGACTGACCAGGGGCGAGCGGAACATTAAGTGGATCGAGGATTTTTGCTGCATTCCTGAAGGGAAGATGGTCGGCAAGAAGGTCAAGCTGACCACCAAACAGAAGCATTGGCTGATACGGATCTACGATTCGCCGACCCGGACATTCATTTTGTCCATGGCTCGCAAGAACGCTAAGACCGCCTTGAGTGCATTCATCGTGTTGTTGCACCTGTGTGGCCCCGAGGCGAGGGCGAACTCGCAGATTTACAGCGCTGCCCAGTCCCGCGATCAGGCCGCGATCCTGTTCGAGCTGGCAGCCAAGGTCGTTCGGATGAGTGCCGACCTGTCGACCTACGTGAACATTCGCGACACCGCCAAGGAATTGCTCTGTGGTGAGCTGGGCACGCTGTACAAAGCGCTGAGCGCTGACGCCGCGACCAAGTTCGGCTTGAGCCCGGCATTGATGATCCACGATGAGCTGGGCCAGGTTGTCGGCCCGCGATCCCAGCTGTATGAAGCGCTTGAGACGGCCAGCGCCGCGCAAGAGCAGCCGCTGTCGATCATCATCAGCACCCAGGCGCCAACGGATGCCGATTTGCTCAGCTTGCTTATCGATGATGCCCTGTCCGGCGCTGATCCACGCAACAAGGTCGAGATTTGCACCGCACCGATGGACATGGACCCCTTCAGTGAAGAGGCCATCCGGGCGGCCAACCCGCATTTCGACGACTTCATGAACAAGGAAGAGGTGTTTCGCCAGGCCTCGGACGCCAAGCGTCTGCCGAGCCGGGAGCCTGCTTACCGAAATTTGATCTTAAACCAGCGTGTCGAGGCTCGCAGCCCGTTTGTAAACAGAACGATCTGGGCTGAAAACGGCGCTAAACCATCTTCGATTGACGGCCGGCGGGTTTATGGCGGTCTCGATCTGTCCGCAGTCAGCGACTTGACCTCTTTGGAGTTGGTGAGTGAAGACGGCGACGTTGAGTCTACGTTCTGGCTGCCCGAAGAGGGTTTGACGGAGAAGTCTCGAAACGATCGGGTCCCTTATGACCAGTGGGCGCGGGATGGATTTTTAGAAACCTGTCCAGGCCGCGCGATTGAGTACGACTTTGTCGCCGAGCACCTTCGAACAGTCTTTGACCGGTGTGACGTCCAGGTCATCAACTTTGACCGATACAACATGCGTTTTCTCAAGCCCTGCCTGATCAGGGCGGGCTTTTCGGAAGAGGAACTGAGCCGGTTCAAAGAGTTTGGGCAAGGCTTTCAAAGCATGTCGCCTGCGCTTCGCGAGTTTGAATCGATGCTGCTGGCTAAGAAGCTCCGTCATGGCATGCATCCCGTATTGACGATGTGCTCGGCCAACGCAGTGACGGTGACCGATCCTGCTGGCGGGCGAAAATTTACCAAGGCCAAGGCAACCGGCCGCATCGACGGCATGGTCGCGCTGGCAATGGCGGTCTCAGCCGCAAGCAGTGGTGAAACAGAAGAAGCGCCCGCCGACCTTGATGCATTCCTCTTCAGACCAATGAGTTTCTAATGGCCGATACCGACTACAGCATCGATCTGCGCACCCGCAGCCCTTTCTGGGCGCGCATGGCGAGCTTCTTCACGGGAGGTCGCCTCGTTACGCCTGAAAAAGGGTCTCAGGCCGGGCCTATGTCCGCGACTGGCGCGGTGGGCGACTCAGTCGTATCAGATGAACGCTCGTTGCAGATCGCTACCGTGTTCGCGTGCGTCCGGCTGATTTCAACCGTTACCGCTGGCCTGCCGCTGGACGTATTCGAGACACGCAGCGGCAACCGCGACAAGGTCGGCCTGGACAATCCGCTGGCGCGCCTGCTGCGGTACATGCCGAATCAGTACATGACGGCGGTGGAGTTTCGCGAAGCGATGACCATGCAGCTGTGTTTCTACGGAAATGCCTATGCACTTATCGAGCGCAACAGCGTTGGCGACGTGATTAGCCTGATGCCTCTGATGACCGTTCAAATGGACGTCAGGATGGAGGGTAAGCGGGTCGTCTACCGGTACAAGCGCGATACCGAGTACGTCGATTTCAAGCAAAGCGACATTTTCCACCTGAAGGGCTTCGGCTTTAACGGCCTGGTTGGGCTTTCCCCGATCGCGTTTGGTGCGAAGACCACGGGTGTCGCGGTGGCCATGGAAGACCAGCAGCGTGACTTCTACGCGAACGGAGCCAAGTCGCCGCAGATCCTCTCAACCGGGGACAAGACGCTGACCGAGGCGCAGCGCGACCAGCTCGACGTCAACTTCAAGGAGATTTCTGGTGGTCCGGTGAAGAAACGCCTATGGATTCTTGAGGCGGGATTCACGACCCAGGCCATCGGCGTGACGCCTCAGGATGCCGAGACAATGGCGGCCCGGAAGTTTCAGGTTAGCGAAGTGGCGCGCTTCTTCGGCGTACCACCGCATCTGGTGGGCGATGTTGAAAAATCCACCAGCTGGGGCTCGGGCATCGAGCAGCAGAATCTCGGGTTCCTGCAATACACGCTTTCGCCATTTATCAACCGTTGGGAGTACGCCATCGAGCGATGGCTCCTAAAGCCTGGCGATGTCGGCCGCTTCCATGCTGAGCACAACCTCGAAGGCCTGTTGCGCGGCGACTCTACCGCTCGGGCTAACTACCTCAAGTCTCAAATTGATTCCGGGTTGCTCACCGTCAACGAGGGGCGCCGCCTGGACAACCGGCCGGCGCTGCCCGGGGGCGACGTGGCCACAAGGCAATCACAGAACGTGCCGCTCGATCAGCTTGGCAAAACGAACCCCGCCCCTAGCGGGGTTTAGTTTTTCTGGAGTTACCAAATGTCCAATATTCAAAAGACGATCGCCTTCGAACAGGCCGAAATCAAGTTCGCAGGAAACGGCACGCAGGGAGTGTTTGAGGGCTATGCCAGTGTCTTCAACAAGGTTGATGCTGATGGCGACATTATCCTGCCCGGTGCGTTTGCCAAGGCGTTGACCAGCCAGAGTCGGGCGGTGGCGATGTTCTTCAACCACCGGCGCAACGAGATCCCGGTAGGTAAGTGGCTACACCTCGAAGAGGACAGCAAGGGCTTACTTGCTCGCGGCGAACTCACTCCCGGTAACCCCCAGTCTGAAGCGCTCAAAGCTGCCATGCAGCACGGCACGGTCGGCGGCCTTTCCGTTGGCTTTCTGGCGGCTGCTGGCGACTTCGACCGAATTCAGAGCGGCATGGCATTCAAGTCCATGCAGCGCCTGCGTGAAATCAGTATCTGCACCGAACCGTCCAATGAAGACGCGGCCATCTCGTCGCTGAAAAGCATGGAAACAATCGAATCAATTCGTGATGCAGAGCACTGGCTGAGAGATTCAGCCGGTCTCTCCAAGTCCGAAGCGTTGGCGTTCATCGCCCGCATCAAGTCCGCAGTTCGGAGCGATTCCGAAGGTGGCGAAATTTCAGCGCTGTTGCAGCGCATCAACTCCTTCACCCCCTCAGGAATCAAACCATGACCGAATTGGCCAAGATCGAAAAAGCCATCGAAGAACAACAGGCCCGCATCCAGGGTCTGTTCGATGAGCAGAAGAAAGAGATTTCCAGCACCGGCGAGATCAGCAAAAAGCTGCAGGATGACTTCATCAAGCTGCAGGAAGAGCTGAAAACCTCCGGTACGCGCTTGTTTGACCTGGAATCTAAGCTTGCCGCTGGCAATCTGGATAATCCAGAGCACAAGAAATCATTTGCCGAGCGCGCCGCTGAAGACCTGAAAAAGGGCTGGAACGGCTCCACGTCGGGCAAAATCGACGTGAAGAGCTTCAGCAAAGCGCTGGGCTCTGGCGCTGGCTCGGCTGCCGCACTCGTCCAGGCTCAACAAAATCCCGGCATTCTGATGCCTGGGCTGCGCCGCCTTACTATCCGTGATCTGTTGGCCCAGGGTCGCACCACTTCGAACGCTATTGAATACGTTCGCGAAAACGTGTTCACCAACAGCGCCGCACCGGTGGCTGAAGGCGCGCTGAAGCCAGAGTCGCAGCTGACCTTCACCAAGGAAACCGCGAACGTCAAAACCATTGCTCACTGGATCCAGGCTTCGCGCCAGATCATGGACGATGCGCCGATGCTCGAATCCTACGTGAACGGTCGCCTCCTGTTTGGCCTGGATCTGGCCGAAGAAGGCCAGTTGCTCAACGGCGACGGCACCGGTGACAACCTGATCGGCCTGAACGTAGTGGCCACTGCCTACGCGACCAGCCTCAACGCAACCGGTGACACCCGCGCGGATCAGTTGGCCCACGCCATTTTCCAGACCAGCGAGTCGGAATTCGAAGCGTCCGGCCTGATCCTGAACCCGCGCGACTGGCACGCCATTTCGCTGCTGAAAGACGCCGACGGTCGTTACATCTTCGGCGGCCCCGCAGCATTCGCGGCCAAAGTCATGTGGGGCTTGCCGGTTGTGGCCACCAAGGCCCAGGCGCAGGGCACCTTCACCGTGGGCGGCTTCGACCTGGCGTCGCAAATCTGGGACCGCATGGACGCGACCATCGAGATCAGCAACCAGGATCGCGACAACTTCGTGAAGAACATGCTGACCATCCTGTGTGAAGAGCGCCTGGCGGTGACTCACTACCGTCCGACCGCGATCATCAAGGGTACATTCACCCCGGCTGCGTAACCATCGAGGACGGGGCGGGTAACTGCCCCGTTTGCCACATGAAAAAGATTCGAGCGCTACGCCAGTTTTCACACTTCCACGCCGGCAACTTCAACCAGTTTGAAGAACGTGAGGTGGATGACGCCATCGCCGAAGCCTTGATCGGCATGGATCTCGCCGAAGAGGTCGATGCCGAGCCGGAAGACAAGAAGCCGGCGAAAAAAGTGGTGAAGTAAATGATTGATCTCGACCTGGTCAAAGCTCACTTGCGGGTCGACGGTGCCGAGGAAGATGCCCTGATCGGTGCCTACCTCAATGGTGCGGTCGAGTATGTGCAGCAGCATTGCGACCGCCGAATCGTTGAAGCCCCTGAATCCCCTGACCAGATGGCCCTTACCGATGACGTCAAGCAGGCCATTTTGCTGCTGATCGGCCATTGGTACGCCAACCGCGAGGAAGTCGCGATTGGTGCTGCCGCCAATCAAGTCCCGATGGGGGTAAATGCCCTGCTTTGGACAAGGAAGCGTTTCTGATGAGAGCCGGACCAATGCGCCACCACTGCTCAGTGCAGTCCATTCAAGAGGTTCCGGACGGCTACGGTGGTTATTCAGAAGACTGGGTTGAGCTTCGGAAGGTCTGGGCTGAGATCACTACTCCCACCGGGCGCGTCAAGGTCGTAGCCGATCAAGTAGTGAATTTGGTCACTGCCGAGATCCGCGTCCGCTATGCGCCTGACCTGGTGGCTCAGATGAGGATTATTCATTCCGGAACCACTTACCTGATCGAGGCAGCACTGCCTGACAACGAGCGCTCCATGCTTCGGCTGTTGTGCTCCAACGTTCCAAACCCCTGAGGTGTAAATCATGAAAGTTCGAGCATTGTCCCGAATCTCGGGGCCGATGGGCATCAAGGTGCCAGGCGAAGAGTTTGTTGTTGATGCGGCCACGGGTGCCGATCTGATTGATCGCCGGGCCGTCGTCGAGGTTGTCGCCGATACAGTCCCGGTCGAAGTTGAGCCAAAGGCCAAAACAGCCAGACGGAAAGCCTGATCATGGCCCGCCGCTCTAGCGTGCAGGGTGATTTCAAGCTGCGCGGCCTGCTGCGTCGGATCGGCAACGAGATGGAAAACGACCTGCGTCCGGCGATGGTCCAGGCCGCCAATCTGGTGCTGGCCACTCAGCAAGAGATGATCCCTAAGGACGAAGGTGATGCTGAAAATGCACTGACAGCTTTTGTCTCGAAGTCCGGCCTTGATGCTCAGATCGGCATTCGCGGCAAGAAGAAAAATCAGAAGATTTTCTATGCGAAATTCATTGAGCACGGAACCAAGCAGTACACGCGTGGAGATGGCGTTGTCGCGGCTCGTCCTGCACACCCATGGCTGCGCCCGTCCTACGACATGAACCGGGACGAGATCCAATCAATCATCAGCAGGGCGATTGCCAGCACGCTGAAGAAGGCTGCGGAGGCTAGATGAGTGACCCAGGCTTAGCGCTGCAAAAGGCGCTGCTCCACAGGCTGACGGAGCCAGGCGTTATTTCCTGCAAGGTATTCGATTGCGTTCCTGAAAAGACGCGGCTTCCGTATGTCGTGATGGATACTGAGATTTCCAGCAACGCCACACCAATCTCCGGAAAGAAGCGCGAAAACAGGCTGTTTTATCTGTCGGTTTGGAGCAATTACAAAGGCCAGGCCGAGGTGAAGCGCATCAATGCCGAGATCGCGGCCGCTCT
The DNA here is from genome assembly GCF_055408445.1 of Pseudomonas sp. B414. Lineage (NCBI taxonomy): Bacteria > Pseudomonadati > Pseudomonadota > Gammaproteobacteria > Pseudomonadales > Pseudomonadaceae > Pseudomonas > Pseudomonas sp. B414. The sequence continues at coordinate 108,634 of NZ_JBUZTQ010000006.1, forward strand.
GGATCGGATCGCGCTCTCCTTGCCCGCCGACCAAGGTCGAGCCGTGTCGGTACGCGTTCTGCGCACTGAAACAAATCGCGAGCCGGACGGCAAAACCTACATGGGCTCCGTCGTTCTCAGCATCCTCACCCAACACTAAACCGCTGAACCAACGCCGCGCTGCGGCTACATCACCTGTCCTCAGGAGGACTACCCATGCCTATTAATACCGGCGCGAATACGCGGATCTCAATTGGTCCGCGTCTCTCGGCCAAATTGCCGGCTACCGCTGCGGCTGCCGTCACGCTGCTTGCAGGTCTGGCTTATGTCGAGATCGGCGAACTGGAAAGCATCGGCGACTACGGCGACACCATCAACGACGTGACCTTCTCCGCACTGGCCTCCGGTCGAGCGACTCACCTCAAAGGTCTGGCAGATGCCGGTACGGTCGAGCTGTCGATTGGCTTCGATGCTGGGGACGCCGGCCAGCTCGCACTGGTGACGGCGTTTCTGGATCGCTCGCAGTTCGACTACCCAATCAAGGTCGAGTACGTCGACGGTCTGGTGGACTACTTCGCGGCCAAGGTCATGAGCAACAAGAAGACCGGCGTGAGCGTTGAAAGCGTGGTTAAGCGCACCGTGACCCTCGGCATCAACTCCGAAATCTACGAAGTGCCTGACGCTCCGTAATTCGACCCGCCTCCACCGGTGCCGCAATTCTGCGACGCCGGCATAACCCCTATTCGATAAAGAGAGATACCCATGTCCAAGACTGACCACGGCACTACCGATGTTGTTGTAGGTTCCGAGATTTACACCCTGAACTTCAACCTGAAGGCTGTTCGCAGCATCGAGCGCTTTTTTGGTGGTATCAGCCCTGCCTTGGCGGAATTGCAGAAGTTCAGCCTGGCCGCTGCCTCCAGGGTGATCATCGCCGGCGCAAACCTGACCTTGAAGCCCAAAGAGGTAGAGGCGCTTGAGGAAGAAATCTACGAGCAGGGCGTCGGCGAAGTGACTGTGCCTCTGATTACCTACGTCGTGGCATTGCTGAACCCTGCGGCCAAGACCGAGGAAGAACTGGAAAAGGCTGCTGAAGAGCCAGAGAAAAAAGCAAAAAAGTAAATCGTCCTGCCAACGGTAGTTATGTCGATGAGGTCTTCGGCATGGCTACGGGCTGGCTGGGCTGGTCTGCGCGGGACGCATGGGAAACTCCCGTGCCTCAGATCCTGATGGCCTGGGATGCAAAGCTGCATTTCCTGATTATGACCAATCCCAATGGACAGCCAGAAAGCGAGCAACCCAAAGAGGCCGTCGCCAAGGATGCGCGGATGGGATTCAGGGTGGCAGCTATGAGCAGGAAGCAGGACGCCGCGTAGGGCTCCATGCTTTGGCGCTGGCGTTTTGATACTCTCCATTGATCTTTTTTTGGAGAGCGCCATGGAAGTCAGGGAAGTATCGAGAGCGCAGGTCCGGCAGTACGTCGAGAAGAAGCACGCCGAGCTTGTCAGATTCGGGCTAGAGGGCGGGAACGTTCACCAGAAATCGCTGGATCAGCGTGATGAACTCGAGAAGAGTTTGCAGGGGCTTACCGCTACCGAAAAGGAGGCGTTCTATAGCGTGTACGTTGAAGAGTTGAATGCTTGTGCTGAGCACTCATTGGCGGAAGCTGAACAAGTGAAGGGTAAAGCAGGTGATAGCGATTCCGGCGTCGAGCTGGCTGTCCAGCTGATTGCATTAGGTATTTTCGCTGCGATAGTCATTGGTGTGTTTATACAAATGACCAGATAAATGTAGCCCTATCCCAAGCCTGCTTTAACGCGGGCTTTTTTATGTCAACAGATCGCCGTTTGGCGATTTTTTTCGCCTGGAGAAAATATATGGCAGGTCAAGAAGTCCAGGGGATGCTGATCCGACTAGAAGCCACTACGGCGCAGCTCCGCCAAGAAATGGCGAGGGCTGACTCGTCTGTCGCGCAGGTCTCTGGGCGTATTGATCGTCAGTTGTCACAGGTTGACTCTGCTTTCGACCGAGTTGGCCTCAGTGCTCAGCGTATGGGCGGGATTCTAAAGGGCGCTCTTGCCATCGGTGTTGGTGGCGCCGGTATTGGTGCACTGATTAGCCAGGCCGAGGCATACACGCAAATTGCCAACCGGCTGAAACTGGTGACATCGAGCAGCGCTGAATTCACGGTTGCCCAAAATGCCGTTTTCAGCATTGCGCAAAAGTCGGGCCAGCCCCTGACTGCAACTGCTGAGCTGTACCAGCGCATCGCCCAGAATCAGGATGCGCTGAAGCTGAGCGGCAAGGGTGTGGCCGGTATCGTCGAAACCATCAGCAAGACGATGGTGATCAGTGGCGCTTCAGCTGCATCGTCTGAGGCCGCCCTGGTTCAGCTGGGACAGGCGTTCGCCTCTGGAACCCTGCGTGGCGAAGAACTGAACTCCGTCATGGAGCAAGCTCCGGCGCTCAGCCAGGCCATTGCCAAGGGAATGGGTGTGTCCGTGGGCGCACTCCGCGCTCTGGGTGCAGAGGGCAAGTTGACAGCTGAATCCGTCGTGCAGGCGTTGCAAGCGCAGCAGGGCGCGGTGGATGCGCTGTTCGGCAAGATGCAAGACACCATTGGGACCGGACTGACGCGCGTTCAATCATCGTTTACCAAGATGATCGGGGAGGGCGACAAGGTCGGCGGGATGAGCTCCAGGATCTCGGCGGCGCTTACATCTGCCTCCCGGGCGATGGATGCGGTTACGGCGGATGGTGAAGGCTTCACTGAAACCATCAAAAACGTGGGCAATGCCCTCGAAAACGTTGCGTATGTGGGGGTCGCGGCACTAACGCTTGGCGCGGGGAAACTGGTTGCCTCGTTCGCGCAGTCCACTGCCGCCTCGGTCAAGCAGGCGGGCGCTCTTGTGCTTACCACAAAAGCAAGCCTTGAGGCTGTCACTGCCGATGCGGCATTGGCCCGGCAGTCGCTGGTAACTGCGCAGACTCGACAGGCTGAAGCTGCCGCAATGGTGGAGCGCGCCGCAGTCGAGCTTTCGAGTGCAGAGGCCAAGGTTGCGTCTGATCGCCTGCGCCAGACATCTGAAATAGGGAATATCAAGGCCGTTCAAAGCACTCTGGTCGCCGAGCGAGTTCTCGAGGAGCAAAGGTTACGCGCTCAAATAACGGATCAAGGCAGAGCTATGTCGGTGGCGCGGATCGCTGCGCTACGTCTTGATGAAGTTGCTATTACCAAGCAGCTGCAGGTCGCTGAAACCTCCCTTGCTGCGACAACGGTTGCAACATCTGCCGAAATCACAGCAGCCCTAGCTTCGCGAACGGCGGCGCGCGGTGCTCTTGCTGAAACAACGCTTACAACCAATGCCGCCTCGGCTGCATCGGATCGGGCTTCTGCCGCCGCATCAGCCACTGCCAAGGCGACAACGGTGCTCACAGCATCCGGCGGCGGATTGTTGGCGCTCTTGAGCGGTCCTGTCGGCCTTATCGCTATGACCGGGCTTGTTGCCGCTTCTTTCATCGACTTCGGTAGCAGCGCCAAAACCGCCACGTCCGCGCTGATTGATCAGAATCTGACGGTTGATGATTCGATTGCCAAGTTCAAAGAACTCGGAGCGGCACAGCGAACCCTTCAGGTATCGACTTGGAGTGAGAAGCAAGCGGATGCCCTGGACGAGGTCGGTGACGCGCTTAACGAGTACGCGATGCGCGGCAGCCAGGCTTTCCAGCAGCTAGGCATGGCGGGTATCGAAGGCGGCGAAAAATTCAACCAGCTGATGGAGGAGGTTCGCACTGGCTCGCGGTCGCTTAATAGCGTCACTGAATGGGTAAAAGAGAACAAAGCGATTCTGCCTGCTTACACCACCATGCTCGAGCAAACAGCAGCGGCGTATGAGATCAACGGACTCAGAGCCGACAAATACGGGAAATTGCTCGGCCAGGTTCGAGACACGACTGTCTCCGTGACTTCCAGCACCGAAAAACTGAAAGTCGCTCAAAAAGATTCAAGCCAGACTGACGCAAGCAAGGCCGCATGGGACAAATACGTCGAGCAGTTGACCAAAACCCGTGACCTTCTCGGGGCGAATGCTGCTGCTGAGGCTGCTTATACGGCCGCCAAAATGGGTGCAACACCGGCCCAGGCTGCGCAAGCGAAGCTCATCGCTGACCAAACTGACACCCTGAAAAAGTACCAGGACGCGATTAAGGAAGGTGACAAGGTCCAGCAAGCCAGCCTCAAATTGCAGCTCGTGGCGCTCTACACTGCTGAGGATGCAACCACTCAAGCAGCGGCGGCACAGAAAAAGACCCTTGATGACACCGCAAAGGCGGCAGAGGAGAGCGCTACCCGCCAAGTTAATGCCATGCAGCGCATCATCGATCAGACGATGCGCGTGGCAACGGGGCAGAACATGCTCCTCGTTACACCGCCAAAGCAGAACCTAACCGGTTACGGCCTTCTCACCAATGGTGGCACTGCGCCCTCCGTTCCGGCTACGCCAAAAGCCACTCCACTTGATCGCGCAACAGCCGCCATCGCCCAACTTGACGCGACCACTGAAGCGAACAAGCGCGTGGACAAGGCGGCTAATGCTGCCGCGACCGCCATTAAAAATCAGGAAAAAGCCCTTACCGACCTGCTGGCCAAGTCTGGTATCTCGACCACTGCCGCCAATCAAATGGCTGACGCTTACCTGGCTGGCGCGGATAACGTTCGCGCAATCACCATCCAGCAGCAGATCGAAGAGGAATTGCTCAAAACGGGCGCGGGTGCTCGCGACAAAGTGACCGCCGCCGTCAATGCTCTGCAGGACGCCGAAGATCGCCGGGACGTAAACAAAAAAATCGCTGAGATGAAGGTTGAGATCGACAACACTTTGAAACAGGCCACGGCCACGATTCAGGGTACTGCCGCGCTCGAGGCATTCAATATCGAGAAGGCCGTGCAGGCCGAACTGATCGGCAAGAACATCGCCATCGGTAGCGAGGAATACAAGCAGCTGCTGGCCACCACCAAGGCTCAATTGGATGCGAACAAGGCACTGGAAAGCGCGGGCCGCATCGAAGGCATCATTGATCGTCTCAACCCGGAGATCAAACTGCTCAAGGATTATGAGCAGGCGCAGCAAGACATTTATGCGGCGATGGAGTTGGCGCCTGGCAAAACCGCGCTCTACCAAGACGCCCTGGTCAAGCTCGGCAACGAGTACGATGTCAACCGCAGCAAGGCCACGATCTGGGGGCAGATGACCGAGGGCGCAATCGATCGTATCGACGAGGCCTTTGCCAGTGCTTGGGGCAACATCGGCAGCGGTGCGGAAAGCCTGTGGGATAACTTGAAGAAGGGTTTCAAGCAGACCTTGGGCGAGATTGCTCACATGCTTACCACCAAGCCGTTATTGGCCTCGATCAGCAACTGGCTGACTGGTTCCGACAACGGCCAGGGCTTGTCTTCGGTATGGGGCAAGCTTCTTGGTAGCGCAACGGGTCAGGGCGGATCCGCGGGCGATGCTAACGGCTGGGGCGGCATGGTCAGCCTGGGTAAAAACCTGTACTCGGCGTGGAGCAATCTGACCGGTGTGGGTTCGTCGATTGCGTCGGGCTATGCCTCCGGTGGTATTGGTGGCGCCATTCAAGGTGGTGCTGGCTACTACGGCAACATGCTCAGCGGCATCGCTGGGAAGCTCACGACAGGATTCAACACCCTGGCGTCTGTCTTCACTGGGGCTACTGCGGCGAGCACCGCGGCCACGGTTGCCTCCCAGGGATTGACGGCCTCGGCGCTGTCGGGGGCCGTGTCTCAGGGTGCTGCGTCTCTGGGTGCCCAGTTCGGCACCGGCGTGGCGACGACCACTGCGGCAACATATGCGGCTGCCGAGGTTGGGGCGGCAGCCACAGCAGCGTCCATAGGAGGCCAGATCAGCGCGGCTATGAGTAGTGCGGCCGCAGCCTGGCCGCTGGCTGTGGCTATGGGGATGTACCAGTCGGGCAAGCTGTACGATGCCGGCGTGAGGTACAAAACCAGTGAAGTGACCAACCTGGACATCGTGAAATACGATCCTCTTGCCAAGTCCTCGCTCGCAGGGCTCGGACTGACAGACAAGATCGCGTCCAAGGTGATCGGTGGAAAGCTGGCGGCTATCTTCTCCGGCTCAACATTCGCTTCGGCTGCACTTGGAATGCTCAACTCCAAGCTCTTCGGCGGTTCGTGGCAGACCAAGGACGTGGGCTTTTCGCTGGGCGTCGAGGGCGGCGAGTTTGAGGGTCGTCAATTCGAGTACCAGAAGAAAAAAGGCGGGCTGTTTGGCAAGAACAAGAAGCGCACTCGCTACTCGGCGCTTGATCCGGAAACCCAGGCCGCCCTTGATGCGACCTATGACGCCACCGAGGGCTCGGTCCTCGATCTGTTCGACCGTCTCAATGTCGAGCTGAATGATGGCGTGCTCGATGGCTTGAATATCGGCGCGCAGAAGATCAGCACGAAGGACAAAACGGCTGAGGAGATCCAGGCCGAAATCGCCAAGTGGTTCGGTGGCGTGGCCGACTCGATGGTTTCTGCTGTCGATGCTGCTACAGCAGCTGGCCTTGGCGGTTACAACTTCGAGACGCTGACCACCTTCGTCAACAACCTCTACAGCGTCAACGACTCGTTCGAGATGCTGGGTCTGAAGCTGTACGACGTGTCGGTCAGCACGGGATTCATGGCGGAGCAATTGATTTCCATGGCGGGCGGGCTGGAAGCCCTGAAAGCCGGAGAAAGTTCCTTTTTCGAGAATTTCTACACGGACACGGAAAAGGCCGACTACGCGCTGTCGACGGTGAACAAGCAGTTCGAAGCGATGGGCGTGAAGCTGCCGGGTACACGTGATGCGTATCGGGACATGGTCGAAGCGCTGGATCGGACAACCGAGTCGGGTCGGCAGATGTACGTCACGCTGACAGGAATGTCGGGCAGTGCGGCGCAGGCTTTTGACATTCTTGAGTCGCGGACGAACGCGCTCAACGAGTCGATGATGGGAGCGGTCACCAACGCCCAAAGCGCGGTGCAGCGGGCAATTTCTGCCCAGCAGAAGAAGGCGACCGAGGCGTACAACGCCACCAACACCTCGCTCAATGACATGATCAGCACCGTGACGGAAAACGTCAGCGGCCTGAATTCTGTCAGCAGCAGTTTGAGCACGGCCCTCAAGGCGTTGCGCGGCGATTCGGATGACGCCGTGAAGATGCTGCGCGCCCAGGCGCAAGCGACACTGCAAAGCGCTTTGGTCACCGCTCGCTCCGGCAAGTCGTTGTCTGGCTTCACCGGCCTGGAGGATGCGCTCGACACGGTCAGCAACAACAACACTGACCTGTACGGCTCCATGGAGGACTTCGCACGGGACCAGGGTCGTACTGCCAACGTAGTGGCCGAGCTGAATGCCATAAACGGCAAGCAGCTTACTAGTGCCGAGGCTTCGCTGGCTGGCCTGAAAACCCAGATCGACCTGGCCAAGGCGGCGTATGACGCTCAGATGGCTCAGTTCGATTCGCAGTTGGAGTTCGCCCAGGCGCAGATGGATGCGCTCAACGGCGTCGACAACTCGGTCATGGGTGTTACGGCGGCCATCAATGCGATGAACCTCGCGGTCGTGGCTGCGTTGGCGGGCATCACCGGTAAAGCCTCCGATGGAACATCAACCAACAACGGCACGCTGATCGATTCGGTGTACCAGTCGCTGCTGGGGCGGGAGGCCGATGCAGCTGGCAAGGATTACTGGCAGGGGCAGCTTGCAAGCGGCGCAATCACCTATGACCAGTTGGCCCAGGCCATTGCTAACGCGGCCAAGGAAAAGGGCCAGGCAATCAAGGTGCCCGGCTATGCCAGCGGAGGCGACTTCGGCGGTGGTTTGCGCCTGGTGGGCGAGAACGGTCCGGAGCTGGAGGTCACCGGCCCGAGCCGGATTTTCAATGCCAACCAGACGGCGTCAATGCTGAGGGGTGGCGGAGATAACGCTGCGCTCTTGTCCGAACTCAAGCAGATGCGTGAGGAAAACAAATCGCAGCGGTTCCAGATCGCCAAGACCAATCAGCAAGTCGCCTCGCTGCTTCAGAAGTGGGATACCGAAGGTGCGCCAAAAGAAAGGGATTACGCCCTATGAGACTCATCAAGCCGGTTGAAATAACACCGGCCAAGTTGGTCAGCAGCAACGTGCCTGAAACGGACTTCGCGGCATGGGTTTCGACCACTGCCTACGACATCGATGCCAAGGTGATTTGGAATCACCACATTTACCAAGCGCTGGCCGCCGTCCCGGCGGGAGTTAAGCCGGGCGAAGAGGTGATCGACAAAGATCATCCTGCCAAGTGGCTAGATCTGGGCTCTACCAACCGCTGGCGGATGTTCGACAACAAGGTGGAGTCGCTGACTACCAACCCCGGCACGATTGAAGTCACGATCAAGCCAGGTGCAGTGGTCAAATCCCTGGCCTTGTTCAACCTCAAGGGCAAGTCGGTCACCGTCACGATGGTCGATGCACTGGAAGGGGAGGTATACCGCAAAGAGATCAGCCTGGTCGATGCGGGAGTGACTAACTGGTACGACTGGTTTTTTGAACCGATCGGCATTCGCACTGACGTTGTCGTGCTGGATATGCCGGCTTACGGCTCGGCCGATATCGTGCTGACCATTGATGCTGGAGCCGAGGTGGCAGCGGTTGGGCATTTAGTGATCGGGGCGGTGAAGCAGATTGGCACTGCGCTGTATGGCAGTTCGGTCGGCATCAACGACTACAGCCGCAAATCCACGGACGACTTCGGCAACACCGTTGTCATTCAGCGCTCTTTCTCCAATCGCGCGGATTTTGATATCGCGCTGGACACCTCCGAGGTCACTCGAGTTCGGCGGCTGTTGGCTGATCTGCGGGCAACACCCGTAGTGTGGATCGGCGAAGAATCGTATGAGGCCACCATCCTTTTTGGTTTCTATAAAGACTTTCAGATCGTGTTCTCGGGCCCGACTGTTTCCGACTGTTCCATCACTGTTGAAGGGGTTATCTGATGGCCGTACCTGTTATTTCGAACCTGCCGCCGGCGCCAAGCCGCAGCGATGGCCCGGCAGACTTCACTCCGAAAGCGGACGCAATGATCGGTGCGCTGCAGCCGATGGTTGTGCAGATCAACATCGCCACCCAATGGATGGCCGGGCAGTTGACCGAGACGCAAGCCCAAGCTGCTGCCGCTGCTGCTTCTGCATTGGCCGCCGCCAATTCCGCCACCGCCGCGAACGCCTCGAAGAATGCCGCTGCCCAGTCGGCCATCGATGCTACCAACAATGGCGCGGCGCAGGTGGTGCTTGCGGCTAATCAGGTAACGCTGGCAGTTAACGCTAAGAACTCGGCGGAAGTAGCAGCCGCAGCCGCGCAATCCGCAGCAGGTCTGCCCTCGCTGGCTGGCAATGCCTACAAGGTGCTCCGGGTAAATACTGGGGCCACGGGGGTAGAATGGGGGCTTGGGCTCCCTCCGGTTGCGGGCGTGACAGTCGGCAAATCCTTAGTTGTTGGTGCCGGCAATACAGTTGGCTGGGTCGAGCAGGACAAGATCGGGGATATCCTGATAAGTGCACGCAACCCCGGTTCGCTATGGCTACCGGCTGACGGTTCTATTCGGGCGCAATCTTCTTACCCTGTGCTGTTTGCAACGCTTGGGATACTCGGTAGTGCAGTCGGCCAAGCATGGTCTTCGGTTTCAACAGGGACCTCCATATCAAGCGTTAAAATTGCATCCAATGAGGCAGGCATCGTAATTGCTCTAAACAACGACGGGTCTGTTTCCCGCAGCACTGACTACGGCGCTACTTTTACACTGCAACCGACAACCCGTGGCTATACGCAATCGATTGCCACTGATGGTTCTGGAACTTGGGTAATAACAACATCCGCTATCGCTGGTACTGCGTATCGCAGTACTGACGAAGGTTTAACTTGGGGCTCTATCACGCTGCCGACAACTACGGCCTCCGGATGGTCGAAAGCCGTGTATGCAGGTAGCAACGTTTGGTTAGCCATCGCTTCGAACACTGCCAACGTCAATATTGCCCGAAGCACTAATGGCGGGGCCACGTGGTCAAACTCTGCACACGGATTGGGGAGTGTCACGCTGGCGGAAATCGGTGCAGATAAAAATACAGGTGTATGCTTATTTTCTTCTGGCACCAAAGTTCGACGCAGCACTGACTATGGTGCTACTTGGGCCACAGTTCTAACATCGGCCACCGTTGTAGGCGCTATGGCTAACGACGGCGCAGGTACATGGTTAATCTCAGGTGGTAACGGGGTAACTAATACTTACTTGAGTAAAAACAACGGTGTTGGTTTCGACCTAACGCCTATGCCAGCGAACGTTAACGTTAGCTCCATGGTCTACGCCAATCAAACTTTCTTCCTCCAGATTGCGAGCGTGTTTCCCTACACATACGTGGACTCCCTATTCAGCCAAATAGGTACTGCGCCGTCCGGAATTACAAACACGGCGCACGCCGGCAAGGGAATTCTCGTAGGGATCGGATCAACGGCTGGAAATGTTAGCCGGTCACTGCCGTATTCCTATGATCCCGTTACCCAGTTCCAACTGCCGCGTCAGCCGGTTGCTCTTGGTTTAACTGCCTACATTAAAGCCCTGGAGGCCGCATGATTCTTTATTTGTGGGACCAACAAGGAATTTTCTTTGAACAGGTGGATGTAGACGAAACCGGTCCTTTGCCCGAGTGCAGCACGCCGACCAAGCCGCCGAAACTCACAGGCACCCAGGTGGCGCGCTGGACCGGTAGCGGTTGGGAGAAGCTGGCGGCTGCACCGGAGGCCGAGCCGGCCCCGGCGCCCGACTGGCCAGCGCTGATTGCCGCTCGCCGCTGGCTGGCCGAGACCTCCGGCACCACCGTCGAAGGCATGCCCATCGACACTGGTCGGGACAGCCAAGGTCTTATCACCGGCGCCGCTCTGGCCGCTATGTTGGACCCGGCCTATTCGGTCCGCTGGAAAACAGTGGCCGGCTTCGTCGATCTGACGGCTCAGCAGATAATCGGCGTGGCCTCGGCGGTGCGCACCTTTGTGCAGGCCAGCTTTGATCGGGAGGCTGTGCTTCTCGGCGCAGTGGCCGACGGCTCGATCACCGCTGAGATGCTGGAAGAAGGGTGGCCAATGCATCCAGAATAGCGAACTCTGAGTCAGCTATAAGCTAAGTATTCGATTCCCGCCTGTATTTGACCACTCACGGCGATATGGTTTTCGGACGACTCCGAAAAACTGGCCAGCGCTCCGCTTTTACTAATCAGGCCCTTGTCGAGTTGATCCACCCAATAATTTAATCCTGCTTGATCCGGAGTGCGGCCTAAGACGTGCTGATACAGACTGGTAGCGATTTGCAGATTGGTCGGGCTGGCTCCATATAGGCTCAGAAACTCCGTGCTGGAGATAAAGCTGTTAGCAACATCTTGAAGGTGAGCACCGTTATCCAGTTCTTTTATCCAATAACCCAGGCCGCTCCTATCAGGAGTCCGATCAAAAGCCGCTTTGTAAAGTCGATATGCTTGGCCGGCGTTTCCTTCGATGTCAAATGCAAGCGACACGTCGGTAAAGTTGATACGTTCGACGCTGTCTAGCGCAACGACGGATGAGTTCCCATCTGCGTTTGAAAATGTGAGTTGCTTATGGTCAGCTTGGAGTGCTGCGCTTTTTGAAGATACATTAATTTGTAGGGCGTCCGTGCCCATTCCGCCAGAGACGTTTACCGGATTTGTCACACCCTTGGTGTCAAGAACAAAGAGGTCGTTAAAGTAACTGCCAACAGCAGATTGCGATGTCACATTAATGACGTTGAGATCAATTTTATTGTTTGAGGCGCCGTATAGGAATCGAAGCGCGAGGAGGTCGAGGTCGCCAAGATGCTCTGTGTTTCCACCGTTGTAGGCCATGATCGTGTGATTGGCAGTAGAAAGCTCCGCGGGCAGATACGGGCCGGTGTCGAACTCGCTGTATTGGCCGGGATGCTTGAGCCCAAGAGCGTGCCCTGTCTCATGGAGCGCTATTTGACGGCCCTCGCCACGGATAAGGTTTTGGAACTGAGTAAACGTGGAATTCAACCAAACCACAGAGCCGCCGGCATCAGTTTTTGACTCTGCTTTGCTCACTATCGAACTGGGAATCCCCTCCCTGCCGCTATACATGCCGTATTGAAGGACGCCGCCTTGATCAACTTCACGGAAGTTAACCCCGATTTGTGACGAGATCTCATCCAGCATTGAGCGGATCGCGCTGCGCTGATCCTGGCTGAATGTTTGGAAGCCATAGATTTGGTAACTAACCGAGGGGCTTGAGAGGAAGCTGTAAGTAATTTCTGCCCCAGTGCCTGGCCTGTGCTGCAGCGCCAAGCTTGCTTGAACCGACTCTAGTAGAGCGTCAATTCGAATATCCCCAGTAGCCATTTGTTGCTCCTTGCTTGCATAGGCGGGCATATCTTCTGGCGCCCGAAAACTGGCGTTATATCACTTTGATATCAGTCTGGATACTTGTCAGTACATTTGGAGGACATGCCTTGAGCCGCTTCATCACCACGCTGAAAACCGACCAGACCGACCGCCGCACCTATAAGCTGCTCGATGACCTAGGGAAACTCCGAACAAGTCTCCAAGTATGCTGAAATACAGCCTCACCACCTGCCCCGAGTGCGTCATGAGCCAGATGAGCTTTTCCGATTTCGAATACGCGGGCAAGCGCAAGCAAACACGCCGCGAACGGTTCCTCGCCGAGATGGATCAGGTCGTGCCCTGGAGCGGTTTACTGGCGTTGATCGAGCCGTATTATCCGAAGGCTGGTGGTGGCCGAAAACCGTATCCGCTGGAAACCATGCTGCGCATTCACTTGCTGCAAAACTGGTTCTCGCTGAGCGATCCTGCCATGGAAGAAGCGCTGTATGAAATCACGCCCATGCGCCAGTTTGCGCACTTGACCCTGAGCGCGCCGATCCCTGAAGACACCACGATCATGAACTTCCGACACCTGCTGGAGAATCATAAGTTGGCGCCGGCGATCCTGGCGGTCATCAACGGTTATTTGCAGGAGAAAGGCCTCTCGCTGCGCCAGGGCACCATCGTCGATGCGACGATTATCCACGCGCCCAGTTCGACTAAAAACGAGGACGGTAAACGCGATCCAGAGATGCATCAGACGAAGAAAGGTAATCAATATTTCTTCGGAATGAAGGCCCATATTGGTGCCGACGTTGAGTCGGGGCTGGTTCACCACGTTCACGGCACCGCGGCGAATGTAGCCGATGTCACTCAGGTTGCCGAACTGCTGCACGGCGAGGAAAACGCGGTCTACGCTGATGCTGGTTACACCGGTGTCGAGAAGCGCGAAGAGCATGAAAACCGTGAAGTGGTTTGGCAAATCGCCGCGCGACGCAGCACCTATTCCAAGCTGAACAAGCGCAGCGTGCTGTACAAAGCCAAGCGCAAAATCGAGTACCTCAAGGCCCAGACACGTGCCAAGGTCGAACACCCATTTCGGGTGATCAAACGTCAGTTCGGTTATGTGAAAGTGCGCTTTCGCGGCCTGATGAAAAACACCGCTCAATTGACCACGCTGTTTGCCTTGTCCAATTTATGGATGGCTCGAAAAAAGCTGATGGGTATGGGCTAATTACGCACGTAACACGGAGAAATGGGCTGACAAGCTCGCCAAGGCGGCGCGTACGGGATATTTCGCGGTCAATAGCGCCAAATTCAGCGGGATTTTCAACTTACTGCGCGGTTGCGGCAAGTTGATCGGAGCTTCCCTAGTGCTGGCCGACGATGATCAATGCACGATCATCGTACCGGCCGGCTTCGTCACTGACTTCGCCAGCATCCAGGTGCTGCACAACGCCTTTCTGTTCGTGCTGTTTGCCCTGGTGTCGGGCTACGGCAACTACGCCGCGACCGTGCATGACTTCCTTTACTCAGAAGGCCAGGTCAGTCGCAAGGAGGCGGATGCTGTGCTGTACCGGGCGCTGCGTGCGGAGGGAGTCGCTCGCTGGAGAGCTTATTTGTTCTGGCTGGGTGTCAGGATAGGCGGCGCCAAGCACTTCACCAAGACCCCGACGCGTTCGGGGTTTTCTTCGTCTGGGGATTGAAAAGCAAAACCCCGAAGATTCGCGGGCTTCGGGGTTTCTATTCCCTTCTATGGACGTGTGGGCAAGGAGGGCGTGCCGGGATCATAACAGTGCCGGCGCTGTGAAGCACCCAACCCATCGACCACAAGTTTCAGCTATCCAGCCCGCCAAGTGCGGGTATTTTTGTCGCTTGGAGAAAGTCATGCCCATTACCGAGCAGCAGCTGCTGCAGATTCTCCCGAACGCCGGCCGCCAAGCCGGCGTTTTTGTTCCTGTGCTGAACACGGCCATGAACCGCTACGGCATCGTGGGTACCGCGCGCGCTGCTGCATTCATTGCCCAGGTCGGCCATGAGTCTGGCCAGCTGACGCGCCTGGTGGAAAACCTGAACTACAGCGCTGAGGGCCTGATGAAGACTTGGCCAAGCCGGTTCGACCTGGTTCGAGCAACGGCAGCAGCCCGCAAGCCCGAGCAGATCGCCAACATCGTGTATGCCGGTCGCATGGGCAACACCGAGCCGGGTGATGGCTGGAAATATCGCGGTCGTGGTTTGTTCCAGGTGACCGGACGGGCCAACTACGCAGCGTGTGGGGAAGCCCTGGGCCTTGACCTGATCAATCAACCCACGCTGTTGGAGCAGCCGCAGTACGCCGCGATGTCGGCGGCCTGGTTCTGGTCTACGAAAGGCCTGAACACGCTGGCGGACAAGGGCGATTTCGTGAAGATCACTCGGCGCATCAATGGCGGGCTCAACGGCCAGGCCGACCGCCAGGCTTTGTACGACAAGGCGCTGAAGGTGCTGGCATGACGGCGATCTGGCTAAAGATCCTTCCTTATATAGTCGCGCTGCTGCTGGTGGCTGGAGCCCTGTTCGGCGCCTATCACCACGGCCTGTCGGTGAAGGATGCCGAATGGCAGTCACAGTGGAATGCGCGCGACACCAGGGACGCCCAGGCCAAAGCCGAAAATGAGGCAGCCGCCCGGACGCGCGAACAGGCCTATCAACAGTCAATCAACAAGGCGGTACAAGATGGTCAACGCACGATCGATCAGGCTACGGCTGATGCTTCCGCTGCTCGCGCTTCTGCTGACGGCCTGCGCGGGGCGGCCGACGCCCTTGCCGCTCGACTCGCAGCCAGTCAAGCCGGTGGCCATTCCTGTACTGCCGCCGCAAGCCAGGCAGCTACCCGCGCCGTCATGGTGCTTGCCGACGTGTTCAAGCGCGTTGACCAAAGAGCGGGAGACTTGGCGGCAGATGCTGATCAAAGCCGGGGAAGGGGAGTGACTTGCGAGACGGCCTACATTGCACTCGGGGAGATTTAGCATGCCCCCAGGATCAAGGATTGATCACCCTTGCGGGTGCTGGCATGATTCTGGTGCAGAAAATCGCCATCTTTTCAGTAGTGTCGACTTGCCATTGTAAGGTGCGGCATGTAGAGTGTTCGTCGACTGTCTCCAATAGTCGATGTCGATATATTAAAAACCCGCACCTCGACGGAGGCTGCGGGTTTTTTTTGTCTGGGTTTTTTCAAAAGTATCTAACTGTTACTTCATTCATCAAACAAAATTGATGAAATAAAAAACCCGCCTTTTGAGGGGCGGGTTTTTAGCTCAACCTGCGATGAGCCTAAGCCCATCGCAGCTATCAATCACGAAGCAATTAAGCTACGTGGCTGATGACACCGTTCGCGAAGGTTACTTGCGAAATGTCAGTTACGCCGGTCAGGGTGATGACCGAGACGCCGTCAGGGTGGTTGCCCAAAACGTTGTCGCCAACAGTGGTGCTACCGATAACCGAAGTTTCGATAACAGCTTTGACGCTGTTGTCAGCGGCTTTGAAGAAGAACACTTCTTTCGCGTTGTTGTCAGCCTGAGCGATACCGTTCGCACCCAGGGTGGCAGACTTGTTCAGAGTGTAGCCTTCGCCGATGTACAGAGAGTCGCCACCAGCGGTCAGAGTCAAAGAACCGTCAGCGCCAGTAACTTTGTTCTGTGCGAAGTAGAAAACTTCAGCTTTGCTGTCGTCTGCAACAACAGACAGTGCGCCGGCAGTTTCAACCAGAACGTCGTCAGCTACGAGCTTGTCAACAGCAGCTTTATTAGCGTCGGTGGCAGCTTTGTAGCCGTCGGTGATGGTCTTGTAGGACGAATCCAGAGCATCCAGAGCTTTCGAGGAGGCAACTTTCGACTGGGCATCAGTGTTGTGAGCCAGAGCTTTGATCCAGTCAGAACCAGCAGTGCTTGCAGCGCCAGTTGCGTCTTTCAGGTCGTTCAACGGCTTCGCAGCTTCAGCCTGAGCAGCTACGGCTTTCTGGTTGGCCAGGTCTTTGTCAGAAATGGCGGTAACGCTGTTGAAGTTGGTAACCGAAGCAAAGGAAGCTTTGGTGTTAGCGATAACAGCGGCAGAAGCAGTGGTGCTGGTCAGAGCGTCGTAGACAGTCTGAGCAGTCGCTGCTGCATCAGCAGGAGCTGCGCTTGCAGTGATACCAGCGTCGGCCAGTGCTTTAGTCCAAGCTGCGGTGTTCGCTGGGTTAGTAGCGAAGGCAGACAGAGTGCTAACAGCTTGAGTTTCGTCGGCAGTGGTGATAGCTACGTTTGCTTTCACAGCAGCCAGAGCAGCGGTGTAGGCAGTAACGTGAGCAACCGAAGCCTTGTCAGCAGCTGTCAGAGCAGTGCGCGCATCAACCAGATCTTCAGCAGTAACTTCAGCAGCTGCAGTCAGAGTTTTAGTATCGCCCAGACCTACACGTGCAGCAGCCAAGTGAAGACCCAGCTCAGTGTTAACATCGCCAAATTTCGCGCCAGCTTTCAGGGTAGTGTCCTGATTGGCGATGTTTGCATCGGCTTTAGACAAATCTACCAGCTTGTTTTCCAGAGCCAGCAGGTCAACTGCTTTAGTAGTTTCGAAAGTGGTTACAGCTGTATCAGCAGCAACAGAAGCTTTCAAGTTAGCTACAGCAGCTGGCACAGCGATGCCGCTCAGCGAGCCATCAGTCAGCATGTCCAGAGCAGCACCAACGGAAGCGCCGTCTGCAACGACGTCGGCGATGATAGCTTTGGCATCAGCTGCCAGGTACTTGTCCCCAGCGGTGGAGGTGTATACTTCGGAAACCAGAACCTTGTTGGTGATGACTTTAGAGTCATCAGCGCCAGCGCCGTTTACGAAAGCAGTCAGCAGCTGGTCAGCGTTGACGCTGGCGCCACCACCGGTAGTCCAGTATTCCAGGCCAGCAGCATCCGGGGCACGACCGAACAGGTTGTTGTAGATCTTGATAACGGTGTCTTGACGGGACAGGCCAGCGTAAGCGTCCTGGTACTCAGCTTGCTCGTTAACGAAGTTAGCGCGCAGGTTTTCCAGGGTCAGGGTTGCGTTGTCAGCGTTCAGCTCGTTCAACCAGTAGTCCAGACCAGCTTTGTCTGCAGCGCGGCCCAGGTAAGCAACATACAGCTGTTGAATCTGTGCAGTAGTAGTAGCCATTACGGTTTCATCTCCAATATGAGTCGATATTCCTATCAGGCATCCACCTGGATAGAAGGCCCCGGGGCCTTCAGCCTGATCGCCATTTCCCATCTAGGATTTGGCAATTTATTAGACAGCGAAATTCGCTGACATCTCTGTCAGCTACGGTTCATAGGTGTTTGTAACCCCAATCAAACACATAGCATACAGTCGCTCGAGGATCATACATGGCAATATGGCTCCATAACAATAGGAAAAAGCCATCGCTGCATGACATCTCACACCTGTATCGTCCCGTCCGCCCTAAGCTTGAGTGCGGACACCATCTAGATTGTCAGCGCATGACGAGAGTTCAAGAAAAGCTACCGCTGTCTGTAAAGACGCGTCGTAGGCGATTTTTCGACCAAAAACTTTAGCATTAATCAGATGGATAAGGTGCGAGCAATTGCTTCATGGTAGTTACATGGCTGTACGAAATTTAACCAGTCGACAATGCTATTGTACAAAATCCGACCAATAGACCAGTCATCCGGCGTCATTATCACCGCGAGCATCAGTTTAATGAACTCTTCATTTCGGTCGATTGCATCCAGGGCGCCGTGCAACGTTGTCGGCGACATCTATAGCACCCCGCTGTTCGACCCAGTTAGAAAGCTCCAGGATGGCAGCCTCGAGAGCAAGTTGATTTTCGTTGATCTTGAACAGCAGGGAAGGGTGCAGGTCCGAGTTTGGCATAACGATTCCTCCGTGGATCTGCTGAAAGCGTAGCAGGGGTAATCTTGATTGTCGGATGGGTGTGCGGTCGGCAGAACGCCGTGGCGGGCTGGGCCAATTTCTGGGCCAGTCATGCGGGGAATGGCGTGGTAATGCGGGGAATTGGCAAGGGCGCCAGCCCCTATATAAAGGATGAAAACCCCACCAAACCACAGAGCACCGTCATATATAGAAGGCTCGATCGTATGCGAGGATTAGCGTTGGATTGGCCCTGCTACGGCAGGGTTTCTATGCAGAGCCTATTTTGTGTAACAATACCAACACGTTAGGGTGCTCGTGGAGAGTTCCCAGCAAGCGCATTTTAGTACAGCGGTTAGTACATTGGTTTTTCGGTTTGTATCGCAGGCCTTGTACGGTAAGGGCTTCAGGCTTTGATTTGATTCCCTCCGTCCGCACCAAATTTGAATAGAGCCGCTTGTAGCGGCTTTTTTCTTTGGTTTTAACTGTTTGCTTCTTGAAGCGGGCAGGGCTGTAAACGCGCTATGGTGGGCGTAGCTCAGTTGGTAGAGCACGGGATTGTGACTCCCGTTGTCGAGGGTTCGATCCCCTTCGTCCACCCCATATTTAAAGAAAACGCCAGATTAACCATCTGGCGTTTTTTTGTATCTGCATTTTGAGAAACTGACATAAGGGCGCCCTGTGCCGTCCCGTTTGCTGCATGCTTAGCGTCCACTGCGATTTGTGTGACAATGCGCGCAGATTGGGGCAGCATCCAAAGGATGCCCGCTATCGGCAATTGATCAATGCGCGCTTCTATCTATATATAGAAGCCCGGCCGGATAGCAGCTTTTACTTAATTTCTGTCGGGCGTTTCCCAGGGTGTTTGCGGTAGGGTGACTTCTTGAGTTTGACCCACTAGAATGCTTGCCCTTGATTATGGGGTCGGAAACGGCCGGCTAATGTCTGTGCAACGAGGAATATCCATGCAAGTTTCTGTTGAAAATACTTCCGCTCTTGAGCGTCGCATGACCATTGGCGTGCCAGCTGAGCGTATTGAGGCTGAAGTCAACAAGCGTCTGCAACAGACTGCCCAAAAGGCCAAGATCCCGGGCTTCCGTCCAGGCAAAGTGCCAATGAGCGTAATCCGTCAGCGTTACGAAGCTGATGCGCGCCAGGAAGCGCTGGGCAATGTAGTCCAGTCTTCGTTCTACGAAGCCGTAGTTGAGCAGAAGCTGAACCCGGCTGGCGCTCCTTCGATCGAGCCTAAGGTTTTTGAAAAGGGCAAGGATCTGGAATACGTTGCTACTTTCGAAGTATTCCCTGAATTTGAAGTAACCGGTCTGGACACTATCGCTATCGAGCGCCTGAGCGCCGAAGTGGCTGATGCCGACCTGGACAAGATGCTGGACGTGCTGCGCAAGCAGAACACCCGCTTTGAAGTGACTGACCGTGCTGCCCAGAACGATGATCAGCTGAACATCGACTTCGTTGGCAAGGTAGACGGCGAAGTATTCGCTGGCGGTTCCGCCACCGGTACTCAGCTGGTTCTGGGTTCGGGCCGCATGATTCCTGGCTTCGAAGAAGGCCTGGTAGGCGCCAAAGCCGGTGAAGAACGCGTTCTGAAACTGACTTTCCCTGCTGACTACCAGAACCTGGATCTGGCTGGCAAAGAAGCCGAGTTCACCGTAACCGTGAATACTGTTTCCGAGCCTAAGCTGCCAGAACTGAACGAAGAATTCTTCGCCCAGTTCGGTATCAAGGAAACAGGTCTGGAAGGTTTCCGCGCCGAAGTTCGCAAGAACATGGAGCGTGAGCTGCGTCAGGCCATCAAGTCCAAGGTCAAGAACCAGGTAATGGACGGCCTGCTGGCTGCCAACCCGATCGAAGTTCCAAAGTCGCTGCTGTCCAACGAAGTTGACCGTCTGCGCGTGCAGGCTGTTCAGCAGTTCGGTGGCAACATCAAGCCAGACCAACTGCCGGCCGAGCTGTTCGAAGAACAAGCCAACCGCCGCGTAGTTCTGGGCCTGATCGTGGCTGAAGTGGTCAAGCAGTTCGACCTCAAGCCTGACGAAGATCGCGTTCGCGAAATGATTCAGGAAATGGCTTCCGCTTACCAGGAGCCAGAGCAGGTTGTAGCTTGGTACTACAAAAACGACGCTCAATTGAACGAGGTTCGTTCGGTTGTGCTGGAAGAGCAAGTTGTGGATACTGTTCTGCAGAAGGCCAAGGTGACCGATAAAGCGGTCTCTTACGAAGAAGCTGTCAAGCCGGTGGAAGCTCCACAAGCCGACTGATTTCTGACTCGTTAGAAAACACAACCATAAGCCAGCCTCGAGCTGGCTTATGCGTATCCAGACAAGACTATTTGGGAGTGACTGCCGGACATGTCCCGCAATTCTTATATTCAGCAGAACTCTGATATCCACGCCGCTGGCGGCCTGGTCCCGATGGTTGTCGAGCAGTCCGCCCGTGGCGAGCGCGCTTACGACATCTACTCGCGCCTCCTGAAGGAGCGAATCATCTTCCTGGTCGGCCCTGTAGAAGACTACATGGCCAACCTGGTGGCTGCGCAGCTGCTGTTCCTTGAGGCCGAGAACCCGGACAAGGACATCCATCTGTACATCAACTCCCCGGGCGGTTCGGTGACTGCAGGCATGTCGATCTACGACACCATGCAATTCATCAAGCCGGACGTGTCGACCATCTGTATCGGCCAGGCCTGCAGCATGGGCGCCTTCCTGTTGGCCGGTGGCGCACCGGGCAAGCGTCACTGCCTGCCGAACTCGCGCATGATGATTCACCAGCCGCTGGGCGGTTTCCAGGGGCAGGCGTCGGATATCGACATTCATGCCAAGGAAATCCTCAACATTCGTCATCGTTTGAACTCGCTGCTGGCTTTCCATACGGGCCAGACTCTCGAAACCATCGAGCGCGACACCGAGCGTGACAACTTCATGAGCGCCGAGCGTGCAACCGAATACGGTTTGATCGACTCTGTGTTCAGCAAGCGTCAAATGCCCGCTTAAGCAGCTCAAATGGGGGTGGTTGGACTAACCGACCACCTGCGGGCTTGAAAAAGCCCGCAGTTGCCTTCATCTTGTGTTGCAAGCCTATCGGATTTGGATCGATCGAATGACTGACACCCGCAACGGCGAGGACAACGGCAAATTGCTCTATTGCTCCTTCTGTGGCAAAAGCCAGCATGAAGTGCGCAAATTGATTGCCGGCCCCTCGGTCTTTATCTGCGACGAATGCGTTGACCTGTGCAATGACATCATCCGTGAGGAGGTGCAGGAAGCCCAGGCCGAGAGCAGCGCGCATAAATTACCATCGCCAAAAGAAATCAGCGGCATCCTTGATCAATACGTCATTGGTCAGGAACGTGCCAAAAAGGTTTTGGCTGTAGCGGTGTACAACCACTACAAGCGCCTCAACCAGCGTGACAAGAAGAACGACGACGTCGAACTCGGCAAGAGCAACATCCTGCTGATCGGCCCGACCGGCTCGGGTAAGACCCTGCTGGCAGAAACCCTGGCTCGTCTGCTGAATGTGCCTTTCACCATCGCTGACGCAACCACGCTGACCGAAGCCGGTTATGTGGGCGAAGATGTTGAAAACATCATTCAGAAGCTGCTGCAGAAGTGCGATTACGACGTAGAGAAAGCCCAGATGGGTATTGTCTATATCGATGAAATCGACAAGATTTCGCGCAAGTCTGACAACCCTTCGATTACCCGTGATGTTTCCGGTGAAGGTGTGCAGCAGGCCTTGCTCAAGCTGATCGAAGGCACCGTGGCTTCCGTACCGCCGCAAGGTGGTCGCAAGCACCCGCAGCAGGAATTCTTGCAGGTTGATACCCGCAACATCCTGTTTATCTGTGGTGGTGCGTTCTCGGGCCTGGAAAAGGTTGTACAGGCTCGCTCGACTCGCGGCGGCATCGGCTTCAGTGCCGAAGTGCGCAGCAAGGAAGAGGGCAAGAAGGTTGGCGAATCCCTGCGTGAAGTTGAACCTGACGATCTGGTCAAGTTTGGTCTGATCCCGGAATTCGTGGGTCGTCTGCCTGTTCTGGCAACGCTCGACGAGCTGGACGAAGCTGCCTTGATGCAGATTCTGACCGAGCCGAAGAACGCGCTGACCAAGCAGTATGGCAAGTTGTTCGAGATGGAAGGTGTAGATCTCGAGTTCCGTGCCGACGCCCTGAAAGCCGTGGCCAAGCGAGC
The DNA here is from genome assembly GCF_055408445.1 of Pseudomonas sp. B414. NCBI lineage: Bacteria > Pseudomonadati > Pseudomonadota > Gammaproteobacteria > Pseudomonadales > Pseudomonadaceae > Pseudomonas > Pseudomonas sp. B414. The sequence goes on from NZ_JBUZTQ010000006.1 coordinate 131,131, forward strand.
GCTTGAGCGCAAGACTGGCGCCCGTGGCCTGCGTTCGATTCTCGAAGGCGTGCTGCTCGATACCATGTACGAAATCCCCTCGCAGTCCGAGGTGAGTAAAGTGGTGATCGACGAAAGCGTTATAGAAGGTAAGTCCAAGCCGTTGTTGATCTATGAAAACAACGAAGCGACTGCCAAGGTTGCACCTGACGCGTAAATGCAGTGCCGGGCATTACATTTTGCGTGTTAAAGAAGGGGCCTTCGGGCCCCTTTGCTTTTCCTGTCGTTCAACGCTTGTTTTTTTTCAAGACTGCCCCCATCTTGGCTTCAAGCTTACATCCATCTGATTACGGCCTTATGGCCGCCGTAGAGGCGAAATCATGAAGACAACCATCGAATTGCCTCTCCTGCCATTGCGCGATGTTGTGGTTTATCCGCACATGGTGATCCCACTGTTCGTGGGACGCGAGAAGTCGATCGAGGCCCTTGAGGCTGCGATGACGGGCGACAAGCAGATTTTGCTGCTTGCGCAAAAGAATCCTGCTGACGATGATCCGGGCGAAGACGCCCTGTATCGTGTCGGTACCATTGCTACTGTACTGCAACTGCTCAAACTCCCGGACGGCACGGTTAAAGTGCTGGTTGAGGGTGAGCAGCGCGGTGCGGTTGAGCATTTTGGCCAGGCAGATGGTTATCTGAGTGCCGAAGTCTCCCTGATTGACGAAGTGGCTGCCCCGGATCGCGAATCCGAAGTGTTTGTGCGCAGCCTGCTTTCCCAGTTCGAGCAATATGTGCAACTGGGCAAAAAAGTTCCGGCCGAGGTGCTGTCATCGCTTAACAGCATTGATGAGCCAAGCCGCCTGGTCGATACCATGGCTGCCCATATGGCACTCAAGATCGAGCAGAAGCAGGAAATCCTCGAAATCATCGACCTGCAGGCCCGTGTTGAGCACGTTCTGGCGCTGCTGGATGCCGAGATCGACCTGCTGCAAGTTGAAAAACGCATCCGTGGCCGCGTCAAAAAGCAAATGGAGCGCAGCCAGCGCGAGTACTACCTGAATGAGCAGATGAAGGCCATTCAGAAAGAGCTGGGTGATGGTGACGAAGGTCACAATGAAATCGAAGAGCTGAAAAAGCGTATCGATGCTGCCGGTTTGCCTAAGGATGCAATGGCCAAGGCCCAGGCCGAGTTGAACAAGCTCAAGCAAATGTCGCCAATGTCTGCAGAAGCCACCGTGGTGCGCTCCTACATCGACTGGCTGGTGCAGGTGCCGTGGAAGGCCCAGAGCAAGGTGCGTCTGGATCTCAAGCGCGCTGAAGACATCCTGGATGCCGACCACTATGGTCTGGATGAAGTCAAAGAGCGGATTCTCGAATATCTCGCTGTGCAAAAGCGCGTGAAGAAAATTCGTGGCCCGGTTTTGTGCCTGGTCGGTCCTCCGGGTGTGGGTAAAACCTCGCTTGCCGAGTCCATTGCCCATGCAACAAACCGTAAATTCGTACGTATGGCCCTGGGTGGCGTGCGTGACGAGGCGGAAATTCGTGGCCATCGCCGTACTTATATCGGTTCGATGCCAGGAAGATTGATTCAAAAGATGACCAAGGTTGGCGTGCGCAACCCGCTGTTTTTGCTCGATGAAATCGACAAAATGGGCAGTGACATGCGTGGCGACCCGGCTTCGGCATTGCTTGAAGTGCTCGATCCCGAGCAGAACCACAATTTCAACGACCATTACCTCGAGGTCGATTACGACCTGTCCGATGTGATGTTCCTGTGTACGTCCAACTCGATGAACATCCCGCCAGCCTTGCTGGACCGCATGGAAGTCATTCGTTTGCCGGGCTACACCGAAGACGAAAAAATCAATATCGCTGTCAAATACCTGGCCCCGAAACAAATTGAAGCCAATGGCTTGAAGAAGGGCGAGCTGGCGTTTGATAACGAAGCCATCCGCGACATTATTCGCTACTACACCCGTGAAGCCGGTGTACGGGGGCTTGAGCGCCAGATTGCGAAGATCTGCCGCAAGGCGGTCAAAGAGCATGCGATGGAAAAACGCTTCGCGGTTACTGTGACTTCAGAGCTGCTTGAGCACTTCCTGGGTGTAAGAAAATTCAGCTATGGTTTGGCTGAAGTTCAGGATCAGATCGGTCAAGTGACCGGTCTGGCCTGGACTCAGGTGGGCGGCGAATTGTTGACCATCGAGGCGGCGGTTGTGCCTGGCAAGGGTCAGCTGATCAAGACCGGTTCGTTGGGCGATGTGATGGTTGAGTCGATCACAGCTGCTTTGACGGTGGTCCGCAGTCGCGCCAAAAGCCTCGGTATCCCGTTGGATTTCCACGAAAAACGCGATATTCACATCCATATGCCGGAAGGCGCGACACCGAAAGATGGCCCTAGCGCCGGTGTGGGCATGTGCACCGCTTTGGTCTCTGCTTTGACGCTGATTCCAGTGCGTGCGGATGTTGCCATGACCGGTGAAATTACCCTGCGTGGTCAGGTACTGGCCATTGGTGGTTTGAAGGAAAAATTACTGGCCGCCCATCGTGGTGGTATCAAGACGGTAATTATTCCTGAAGAAAATGTTCGTGATCTGAAGGAAATTCCTGACAACATCAAACAGGATCTTCAGATCAAACCAGTTAAATGGATTGACGAGGTCCTGCAAATTGCGCTGCAATACGCGCCGGAGCCCTTGCCGGATGTGGCTCCCGAGATTGTTGCCAAGGACGACAAGCGAGAGTCTGACTCTAAGGAAAGAATTAGCACGCATTAATATGGCTTTGCCTGATGGGCTTGTTGACGCGTTTTGGAGCCCTTGTTATAAAGCGGCTCATAAGTGTCAACAAGTGCTTCAGCAGTCGTCTGCTTTTACCAAAAAACTTTAGAAACATTCTCAGATAGATATAAGGGGACTTAGAGTGAACAAGTCGGAACTGATTGATGCTATCGCTGCATCTGCTGATATCCCGAAAGCTGCAGCTGGCCGTGCGCTGGACGCAGTAATCGAATCCGTCACTGGCGCTCTTAAGGCTGGCGACTCTGTGGTACTGGTAGGTTTTGGTACTTTCTCTGTAACCGATCGTCCTGCTCGCATTGGTCGTAACCCACAGACCGGTAAAACGCTTGAAATTCCTGCTGCTAAAAAACCAGGCTTCAAAGCCGGTAAAGCACTGAAAGAAGCGGTTAACTAAGTTTCTGTAACACCTTTTACCCAACCGGGTCAGGCGCACGCCAGGCTTGGCAGCGGAGCGGTAGTGCAGTCGGTGGTAACATCGACATGTCACGCCGGGGGTCGCGGGTTCGAGCCCGGTCCGCTCCGCCAGTTACGAGAAGGCGCATCCTCGGATGCGCCTTTCTTCTATCCGGACTCTACCCACGCTCCACGGTTGCTCATTATGCAAGACCGTTTCTGGGGGAAGCATGCTGCAAAATATCAGGGACAATTCACAAGGCTGGATTGCCAAGACCATCATCGGTGTCATCGTCGCGTTAATGGCGTTGACCGGTTTCGATGCCATTTTTCAAGCCACCTCTACCAGCCAGGATGCCGCCAAGGTTAATGGCGAAGAAGTCACCCAGGTTGAGCTGAGCCAGGCCGTTGACATGCAGCGCCGTCAGCTGCTGCAGCAGTTGGGCAAGGATTTCGACTCGTCGTTGCTGGATGAAAAAATGCTGCGTGAAGCGGCCCTCAAAGGGCTGATCGATCGCAAGCTGTTGCTGCAAGGTGCCAAAGACGCGAAATTTTCGTTCTCTGAAGCTGCTTTGGACCAAGTCATTCTGTTGACCCCTGAATTTCAGGAAGACGGTAAGTTCAGCCCTGAGCGTTTCGACCAGGTGATTCGTCAACTGGGTTACGGTCGCCTGCAGTTCCGCAATATGCTTGGCGAGGAAATGCTGATTGGTCAGCTGCGTGCCGGTCTGGCTGGCAGCGGTTTCGTGACTGATGAGCAGGTGAACGCCTTTGCCCGTCTGGAAAAACAGACGCGTGATTTCGCTTCTCTGAACATCAAGGCCGATCCGGCGGCGGTGAAACTGACCGACGCTGAAATCAAGGCTTACTACGACGAGCACGCCAAAGAATTCATGACACCTGATCAGGTGGTGATCGACTATATCGAGTTGAAGAAATCCGCATTCTTTGACCAGGTAGCCGTGAAGGATGACGAGCTGCAAGCCTTGTATCAGAAGGAAATCGCCAACCTGGCCGAACAACGCCGGGCTGCGCATATCCTGATCGAAGTGAACGACAAGGTCAGCGACGAGCAGGCCAAGGCCAAAATTGCCGAGATTCAGCAGCGTCTGACCAAGGGTGAAAGCTTCGAGGTTCTGGCCAAGGAGTTCTCGCAGGATCCAGGCTCGGCCGCCAATGGCGGTGACCTGGGCTTCGCAGGCCCTGGTGTTTACGATCCTGTGTTCGAAACGGCTGTTTATGGGTTGAAGCAGGACCAGGTTTCGGAGCCGGTGCGTACCAGCTTCGGTTATCACCTGATCAAGCTGCTGGGCGTTGAAGCACCTGAAGTGCCGAGCTTTGCCAGCCTGAAAGACAAGCTCACCCATGACCTGAAAACCCAGCAGGTTGAACGCCTGTTTGTCGATGCGACCAAGCAATTGGAAGACTCGGCGTTCGAAGCGTCCGACCTGGCTCAGCCAGCTCAAGAGCTCAAGCTGACCGTGCACACCTCTGCGCCATTTGGTCGTGAAGGCGGCGAAGGTGTCACTGCCAATCGCGCTGTGATTCAAGCCGCATTCAGCACCGAAGTGATGGATGAAGGTGCGAACAGTACCGCTCTGGAGCTCGACCCTGAGACCGTAGTGGTATTGCGCGTCAAGGAGCATCGCAAGCCAGAGCAGTTGCCGCTGGAGGCTGTAGCCTCGAGCATTCGTGCACAACTGGTTAAGGAACACGCCAGCGCTGCGGCGAAAACCCGTGCTGAAGAAATCATCAAGGAACTGCGCGATGGCAAACTGCCGTTGAACCAGCCCGTTGATGGTCAGTCGTGGAAGGTTCAGGAAGCGGTTGCCCGTGGTCAGGAAGGTATTGATCCTGCCGTGCTGCAAGCGGTGTTCCGTATGCCAAAACCTGCAGCCAAGGACAAGCCGACATTTGGCAGCGTCACCCTGGCTGATGGCACTGTGGTTGTTCTGCGTTTGAATGGTGTCAACGATGCCGTTGCACCGACTGAAGAAGAGAAAGCGTCGTATCGTCGCTTCCTCGCTTCGCGTGTTGGCCAGCAAGACTTTGCTGCCTACCGCAAGCAGTTGGAAAACGAAGCCAAGGTTGAGCGCTACTAAGCGTTCTGCCTGCTTCACTAAAAATGGCCGCTCATTGAGCGGCCATTTTTTATGGGCGCAGAGTGGTGGTTATTTCATTTGCTGCGTATGCGCATGCTGGCTATCGACTGGCGCCTGGGCTCGCTGGTTGAGGCTGTAATCGCGCACTACGTGGGCAATGCGCAAATGATAGTCGTTGAAAACCTGCGCTCGACCTTCGGCCTGGGCCATTCGATGCTACTCCAGTGTGCGCCACTTCTGGATCGATTCTTCGTCACGCCAGAATGACAATGACAGCAGCTTTCCCGGTTCGCCCAGGCTTTGAAAGCGTTCGATGGATATAAAGCCCTCCAGCTCGGCCAGCAGGGGCTTAAGCTCGCCAGCGAGGTCCAGATAACGCTGGTAGTGCTGCTCATGCGGCCAGGCTTCAAAAATCACGGCAATCATTGTTAAGACTCCAGGCTGTTGCTAAATAACGGGATTCGGCCATTGAGCGAAGGCAGGTAGCTCCAGCTCAATGGCTGGCTCAGTGGGGCTCCCGGTTGTTGCAGCAATAATGAAAGGGTGTGGGCAGCAATCGTCAGCGCTATTGGCTGGCCCGGGCATTGATGCCTGGCATGGCCGAAGCTGAAACTGCGTCGCTGGCCGCGCTTGAGCAAAAAGCTGTCCGGGACCGGGTTCGCGCTGGCGTCCCTGTTGGCCGAGGCCAGCAACAGCAGAACCGTATCGCCTGCTTGTAAAAGCGTATCGCCGATGGTGCATTGACGGGCTACGAAGCGCCGGGTGTTCTGTACCGGTGAGTCGTGGCGGGCCACCTCGGCAACCAGCTCGTTGACCAGTTCCGGAGTACGGGTCAGCGCTTCGAGCAATTCGGGGCGTTGCTGCAGCGCTATAAGCGTGTTGCCGATCAGGCCGGCGCTGGCTTCGCAGGTCTGTGAGAGCAGGCCGATCAAATTGGCAATCAGTGCGTCATGATCTTGCCAGTCACTGGCTTTGAAGAAATTACACATATCAGAGAGAAAATTGCTTCTCTGCTGCCCCTCGCTGAGCAGCATGTCCAGCATCTGGCTCAAGCCGGTCGCCGCCACGTGCGCATTATGCAGTTGAGCGGCATTGCTCAATGGCGAGAGGCAAGCCACAAAGTCACGGGTCAGCTTTGCAACGGTTGGCAATTGCTCCTGCTTGAACCCCATCAAGGCGGCCAGTACTGAAACCGGCACGTTGAATATCAACCTGTTCAGGCCTTCGGCACTGTGCTCAGCGCGACCTGCAAGGCTGCTGGTGAGTGCCATCACTTGGTCCGCTGGTACTTCCAGCAACGCGGGTTCGATGATGGCCCTGGGGCACTGATGGCGCGTTCCTTCATTCATGCGCATTAACCCGGCAAATACGCGCCCGGCTGCGCCTTTGGCGATTGCTGGTGGAACCGGTTCATGGGCGGGCCGTACCCGGCAATCGGGGTGTTGCAAGATGGCCTCTACTGCACTGGCTCCGCATGCGACCCAAAGGCCAAGCCCGCTATCGAAATAAAGATCGCTTTTTTGCCTGAGCTGCGCGTAATAAGGGTAAGGGTCGACGTGTGTGGCTGCCTCAAGGGGTGTCATCAAGAGCGTCCTGTTCAGTGAGAACGGGTAATCTCTCGCATTCACTCTGCCTACGATTCGCTCAGGAGCGAAATATGGATGTTTCAGGTCATGACGCTGATATCTCCCGGGTTGCTGCAGCCATTGCTGAGCCTGCCAGGACGAAGATGCTTTGTTCGCTGATGGGTGGTCATGCGCGTACCAGCACCGAGCTGGCTGTGATTGCCCAGGTGGCCGCATCAACGGCCAGTGCGCATCTGGCCCGGCTGAAAGAGGAGGGGCTGGTCAAGTTGCAGGTGCAGGGGCGTCATCGTTACTACAGCCTGGCTGATGGCCATGTTGCCCGGGCGATTGAAGCACTTATGGTGGTCAGTAATATCACCATGCCACAGTTTGTTTCCACGGCCCCGGATCGCCTGCAGTTTGCCAGAACCTGCTATGACCATATGGCCGGGACGCTGGCGGTTGGTCTGCATGATTTTTTTATCGAGTCTGCCTGGCTGGTGACTTCGGTATGCGCTGACGGCCGGTATGAACTTACCCCTGATGGCGAGAAGGCCCTGTCGGGTTTGGGTATGCGGATCGATACCTTGCGAACACAGCGTCGTCGTTTTGCCTGTGCTTGCCTGGACTGGAGCATGCGTCGGCCTCATCTTGCTGGCACGCTGGGTGCTGCCTTGCTGCAAATGTCCATTGCCCGCAAATGGGTGGTTCAGGATCTGGATAGCCGGGCGCTTGGAGTGACTGCCAAGGGGCAAAAGGAGTTTTTCAGCCGTTTTGGCATCGGTTTTTGAACAGGGCATGGCTTAACGTAAAACGCCCGATGCAATCACTGCACCGGGCGTTTTTGAGTAGCGCTGGTAACGAAGGGTTTATTCTTCGAGGCTGCCCATGGCGGTCGTGTTGAAGCCACCGTCTACGTACATGATTTCGCCGCTGATGCCCGACGCCAGGTCGGAGCACAGGAAGGCGCCGGCATTGCCGACTTCGTCGATGGTGACGTTACGACGCAGTGGGGTCTGCGCTTCGTTGGCCGCCAGCATTTTGCGGAAGTTCTTGATACCCGAGGCTGCCAGGGTACGGATCGGGCCAGCCGATACGCAGTTAACACGTGTGCCTTCAGGGCCCAGGCTGCCTGCCAGGTAACGTACACCGGCTTCCAGGCTGGCTTTGGCCATGCCCATCACGTTGTAGTTAGGCATGGTGCGCTCGGCGCCCAAGTAGGACAGGGTCAGCAGGCTGCCGTTACGGCCTTTCATCATCGGGCGGCCAGCCTTGGCCAGGGCCACGAAGCTGTAGGCGCTGATGTCGTGAGCAATGCGGAAGCCTTCACGGGTTGTAGCGTCGGTGAAGTCGCCATCCAGTTGGTCGCCCGGGGCGAAACCTACGGAGTGAACGATGCAGTCCAGACCGTCCCACTTTTTGCTCAGGTCTTCGAAGACCTTGGCGATTTCTGCATCGCTGGCAACGTCGCAAGGGAAGCACAGTTCAGGGTTCGAACCCCAGCCTGCTGCGAACTCTTCAACACGGCCTTTCAGCTTTTCGTTCTGATAAGTGAAAGCCAGCTCGGCGCCTTCACGGTGCATGGCGGCAGCAATGCCAGAAGCGATGGACAATTTGCTAGCGACACCAACGATCAGTACGCGCTTACCGGTGAGAAAACCCATGTGTTGTTCCTCTATCAGGTTAATCGACAGCCACTGGTGCCAAAAAGGCGGCTTCCAGCAGCTGTTGTGTATATGGATGTTGCGGTGAGGCAAAGATACTTTGCGCATCACCCTGTTCGACCACTTGGCCATGCTTGACCACCATCAATTGGTGGCTCAGCGCTTTGACGACAGCCAGGTCATGGCTGATAAACAAATACGTCAGGTTGTGCCTGGTTTGCAGCGAGCGCAAAAGCTCAACCACCTGGCGTTGTACTGTGCGGTCCAACGCTGAGGTCGGCTCGTCCAGCAAAATCAACTCCGGTTTCAAAACCAGTGCCCGGGCAATGGCGATTCTTTGCCGTTGTCCGCCTGAAAACTCATGAGGGTAACGGTGCCGGGTTTGCGGATCCAGACCTACTTCTCGCAAGGCTTCAATAATTGCAATTTCCTGCTCTGCCTCCGTGCCCATGCGGTGGATGCGCAAACCTTCACCGACAATCTCGCTGACGCTCATGCGCGGGCTGAGACTGCCATACGGGTCCTGGAACACCACCTGCATTTCCCTGCGCAATGGCCTGACTTCTTTCTGCGACAGACAGTCTAGCCGTTTGCCTTCAAAACTGATCAGGCCCTTGCTGGCAATCAGACGCAAAATCGCCAGGCCCAGGGTCGACTTGCCTGACCCGCTTTCACCCACAATCCCCAGGGTCTGCCCCTGTGGCAGGCTGAAGTTGATGCCGTCGACCGCTTTCACGTAATCAACGGTTTTGCGCAGCAGGCCTTTTTTGATCGGGAACCAGACTTTCAGGTCCTCGACTTGCAGCAATGGCGGGCCGGCAACGGTGTTGGCCGGGCCTCCACTGGGCTCTGCACTGAGCAGTTCCCGGGTGTAAGGATGCTGCGGCGAACGGAACAGCTGTTCGCACGATGCTTGTTCGACGATTAAACCGCGCTGCATGACACATACGCGATGCGCAATTCTTCGCACCAGGTTCAAATCGTGACTGATCAGTAACAGCGACATGCCCAGGCGGGCCTGCAGATCCTTGAGCAAGTCGAGGATTTTGAGCTGTACGGTCACGTCCAGTGCAGTGGTGGGTTCGTCGGCAATCAGCAGTTCGGGCTCATTGGCCAGGGCCATGGCGATCATCACGCGCTGCCTCTGGCCGCCTGAGAGCTCGTGTGGCAGCGCCTTGAGGCGCTTGTGCGGCTCAGGGATGCCTACCAGCTCGAGAAGCTCCAGCGTGCGTTGTGTGGCAGCCTTGCCGGTAATGCCCTTGTGGATGCCGAGCACTTCATTGATTTGCTTCTCAATGCTGTGCAGCGGGTTCAGCGAGGTCATGGGTTCCTGAAAAATCATCGCAATGCGATTGCCGCGGATAGTGCGCAGCTTTTTCTCGTCCAGGCTCAGCAGGTCCTGGCCACCATAGGTGATGCTGCCACTGGGATGGCGTGCAAGCGGGTAGGGCAACAGCCTGAGGATCGAGTGCGCGGTGACCGATTTGCCCGAGCCGCTTTCGCCGACCAGGGCCAGGGTTTCGCCGCGCTTGATATCAAAACTGATGCCTTGTACCGCAAGCTGTGGCTGCTCACCGGAGACAAACTCGACGGAGAGATCGCGTACTTCGATCAGATTGTCCTGCGTCATCTCATTTCCTCGGGTCGAAGGCATCGCGAGCGGACTCACCGATAAACACCAGCAGGCTGAGCATTATCGCCAGTACGGCGAATGCACTCATGCCCAGCCAGGGCGCTTGCAGGTTGGACTTGCCCTGGGCAACCAGCTCACCCAGGGACGGCGCACCCGGCGGCAGGCCGAAACCGAGAAAGTCCAGGGCCGTCAGGGTGCCGATGGCGCCGGTCAGGATAAACGGCATAAAGGTCATGGTGGAAACCATGGCGTTGGGCAGGATATGGCGGTACATGATGGCCATGTCCTGCATACCCAGGGCGCGGGCGGCGCGCACGTATTCCAGATTGCGCCCACGGAGAAATTCGGCACGGACTACATCCACCAGGCTCATCCACGAAAACAGCAGCATGATGCCCAGCAGCCACCAGAAGTTGGGCTGCACGAAGCTGGCGAGAATGATCAGCAGGTACAGCACGGGCAAGCCTGACCATATTTCCAGAAAACGCTGACCGGCAAGGTCGACCCAGCCGCCATAAAAACCCTGCAGTGCCCCGGCGATCACGCCGATGATGGAACTCAGGACGGTCAGGGTCAGGGCGAACAGCACCGAGATGCGAAAGCCATAAATCACCCGGGCCAGCACATCGCGGCCCTGGTCATCGGTGCCCAGCCAGTTTTCTGCTGAGGGCGGTGCAGGGGCGGGGACTTTCAGGTCGTAGTTGATGCTCTGATAGCTGTAAGGGATGGGCGGCCACACGACCCAGGCATCTTTCTTGGCCAGCAGTTCACGGATATACGGGCTTTTGTAGTTGGCTTCGAGGGGGAACTCGCCGCCAAAGTCGGTCTCGGGGTAGCGCTTGAGCGCCGGGAAGTACCACTCGCCGTCGTAATTGATCACCAGGGGTTTGTCGTTGGCGATAAATTCGGCGTTCAGGCTCAACCCGAACAGCACCAGAAAGATCCACAGCGACCACCAGCCACGCTTGTTAGCTTTGAAGCGGGCAAAACGGCGTCGATTGAGGGGGGATAATTTCATCTCAATGCTCCCTGCTTTCAAAGTCGATACGTGGATCAACCAAGGTGTATGAGAGGTCACCGATCAGCTTCACCACTAGCCCGACCAGGGTAAAAATAAACAGGGTGCCAAATACCACGGGGTAATCGCGATTGATCGCGGCTTCGAAGCTCATCAGGCCCAGGCCATCGAGGGAGAAAATCACTTCGACCAGCAACGAGCCGGTAAAGAAAATCCCGATAAAAGCCGACGGGAAACCCGCGATCACCAGCAGCATGGCATTGCGGAACACGTGCCCGTAGAGCACGCGGTGGTTGGTCAGGCCCTTGGCTTTGGCGGTGACTACGTACTGCTTGTTGATCTCGTCGAGAAAGCTGTTTTTGGTCAGCAGGGTCATGGTGGCGAAGTTGCCGATCACCAGCGCGGTAACGGGCAATGCCAGATGCCAGAAGTAATCGAGGATCTTGCCACTCAAGCTCAGTTCGTCAAAGTTGTTGGAGGTCAGGCCGCGCAAGGGGAACCAGTCAAGGTAACTGCCCCCGGCAAACAGCACGATCAGCAGGATGGCAAACAGAAAGGCCGGGATGGCATAGCCGACGATGATCAGCGAACTGGTCCAGACATCGAAGTGGCTGCCGTGGCGCGTGGCCTTGGCGATCCCCAGGGGGATCGACACCAGGTACATGATCAGGGTGCTCCATAACCCCAGCGAGATGGAGACTGGCATCTTCTCCTTGATCAGGTCGATCACCTTGGCATCGCGGAAAAAACTCTCGCCGAAGTCCAGTTGGGCGTAGTTTTTGATCATGATCCACAAGCGTTCCGGCGCCGATTTGTCGAAGCCGTACATCTTTTCGATTTCCTTGATCAGCTCCGGGTCCAGCCCCTGCGCGCCGCGATAGTTGGAACCGGCTACGGACACTTCCGAACCACCACCGGCGATACGGCTGGTGGCACCATCAAAGCCTTCGAGCTTGGCGATCATCTGTTCAACCGGGCCTCCGGGGGCAGCCTGGATAATGATGAAGTTAATCAGCAGTATCCCGAACAGCGTCGGAATGATCAGCAGCAGTCGCCTGAAAATATAAGCCAGCATTTAGGGCTCCTGGCTCGCGCTTGCGGGTTTAGAGGGGGTGACAGCCTGGGCATCAGGTTTGGCCCACCAGGTGGCGGTACCAATATCGTATTTTGGGGTGACTTCGGGATGGCCGATATGGCTCGAATAGGCCACGCGCCAGGTTTTGATATGCCAGTTGGGAATCACATAGAAGCCCCACTGCAACACGCGGTCCAGCGCCCGGGCATGGGTGATCAGGCTTTGCCGGGACTCGGCGTTGATCAGGCCTTCGGTCAACTGGTCGATCGCCGGGTCCTTGAGGCCGATAAAGTTGCGGCTGCCGGGTTTGTCGATACTTTGCGATTCCCAGTATTCGCGCTGTTCGCTGCCCGGTGAGCTGGACTGCGGGAAGCTGCCGACAATCATGTCGTAATCGCGCGAGCGCAGGCGGTTGAGGTACTGGGAGGTGTCGACACGACGGATCTGCAAGTCGATGCCCAGGTCGCTGAGGTTGCGCTTGAACGGCAGCAGGATGCGTTCGAATTCGGTTTGTGCCAGCAAAAACTCGATCTTCACCGGTTTGCCCTGGGCGTCGACCATCTTGTCATCGACGATGCGCCAGCCGGCCTCTTGCAGCAGTTGATAGGCGCGGCGTTGTTGCTCGCGAATCATGCCGCTGGCATCGGTAACGCTTGGCTTGAACACCTCAGTGAAGGCCTTGTCGGGGATCTGCCCGCGCAAGGGTTCCAAAATGGCCAGCTCGGCTTCGGTGGGCGGCGCCTTGGCGGCCATTTCCGAGTTTTCGAAGTAACTGCCGGTACGCGCATACGCGCCGTTGAACAGCTGCTTGTTGGCCCATTCAAAGTCGAACAGCAGGCTGAGCGCTTCGCGCACACGCACATCCTGGAACACGGGTTTACGCAGGTTGAAGATAAAACCCTGCATGCCCGTCGGGTTGTGGTTGCGGATTTCTTCTTTTTTCAGGCGGCCCTGGGTAAATGCCGGAGCGTTGTAGGCACCGGCCCAGTTTTTGGCGCTGATTTCCAGCCAATAGTCGAATTGCCCGGCCTTGAGGGCTTCGAAAGCGACGCTGTTGTCGCGAAAGTAGTCGATGGTAATGGCGTCGAAGTTGTACAGGCCCTTGTTGATGGGCAGGTCCTTGCCCCAGTAGTCCTTGTTGCGCTCGTAGCGGATCGAGCGCCCGGGCTTGATTTCGGCAATGGTGTAGGGACCGCTGCCTGGCGGGACTTCAAGGTTGCCCTTGCCGAATTCCCGGGTTTCCCACCAATGCTTGGGCAAGACCGGAAGCTGGCCAAGAATCAGTGGCAGTTCGCGGTTCTTGTTGTGCTTGAAGGTGAACTTCACTTGCAGAGGGTTTTCCGCAATGGCCTGGTCGACATCGCTGTAATAGCCCTTGTACAACGGTGAGCCGCTTTTCATCAGGGTATCGAAGCTGAACACCACGTCTTCGGCGCGCAGCGGGTGGCCATCACTGAATTTTGCTTCAGGGCGCAGGTAAAAACGCACCCAGCTGTTGTCCGGGGCTTTCTCGATTTTCTCGGCGATCAAGCCGTAGGACGTGAATGGCTCGTCGAGGGTTTGCCGGGCCAGGGTGTCGAAGGTCAGTTCAATATCGTCAGCCGGGACGCCTTTGTTGATAAAGGGGTTGAGGCTGTCAAAGCTGCCCAGCGCCGATTTGCGAAAGGTCCCGCCTTTGGGCGCGTTCGGGTTGACGTATTGCACATGCTTGAAATTGGCCGGGTATTTCGGTGGCTCGTCGTAGAGGGTCAGGGCATGTTGTGGGGCGGCCAGTGCCGCGCAGGCAAAACCGGCCAACAGCAAGCCGGCAAGGGGCTTGAGCAACGTATGCACAGGCATCATTGTTTTTTCTCCGTAGGCTTAAGCCACCACGCGCTAAGGCCCAGGGTATAGGGCGGCGTAGTCACAAAGGCGAACCGGTTGCGGTACGCCAGGCGGTGATAGTTCAGATACCAGTTGGGAATCATGTAGTGCTGCCACAGCAGCACGCGGTCCAGGGCGCGCCCGGCGGACAACTGTTCGTCGCGGGTTTGCGCGGCCAGCAGGCGTTCGAGCAACTGATCCACGACCGGGCTGGCCACCCCTGCGTAATTTTTGCTGCCCTTGACCTTGGCCTGGCTCGAGTGGAAATACTGCCACTGCTCAAGGCCGGGGCTCAGGGTCTGATCGAGGGTCATCAGGATCATGTCGAAATCGAATTGATCCAGGCGCTGTTTATATTGGGCGCGATCCACGGTGCGTAGCCGGGCGTCGACACCGATGCTGGCCAGATTTTCCACATAGGGCTGCAGGATGCGCTCAAGGTTGGGGTTGACCAGCAGTATTTCGAAACGCAGCGGTTTGCCTTCGCTATTGAGCAGGCGTTGACCGGAGAGTTTCCAGCCGCTTTCACCCAGCAACTCCAGTGCCTGACGCAGGGTTTCACGGGGTATGCCACGACCATCGGTTTGCGGCAGGGCAAAGGCCTGGTTGAACAGTTCGGGCGGTAGTTGGCTGCGCCAGGGTGACAGCATCAGCCATTCATGCCCCTGGGGGATGCCGCTGGCCGAGAACTCGCTGTTGGGGTAGAAGCTCGCCGCGCGTTTGTAGGCACCGTTGAACAGGGTGCGGTTGGTCCATTCAAAGTCGAACATCAGGCCCAGGGCCTCACGGACTTTATCTTGGTCAAAGGTTGCGCGGCGGCTGTTCATAAACAGCCCCTGGGTTTGCGTCGGGATCTGGTGGGTGATTTCGGCCTTGATCACTTCGCCACGGCGCACGGCGGGGAAGTTGTAGCCATTGGCCCAGTTTTTGGCCTGGTGTTCGATATAGATGTCGAATTCCCGGGCCTTGAAGGCCTCGAAGGCAACATCGCTGTCGCGGTAGAACTCCACTTCAACCCGGTCAAAGTTGTATTTGCCGCGGTTGACCGGCAGGTTGGCGCCCCACCAGTTTTTCACATGTTCAAAGACCAGCTGGCGGCCGGGTGTGACCTTGGTAATGCGGTAAGGGCCGCTACCTAGGGGTGCCTCGAAGGTGGTGGCTTTGAAGTCGCGCTTTGCCCAGTAGTGCTGAGGCAGTACGGGCAATTCGCCCAGGCGCAAAATCAGCAAGGGGTTACCTGCGCGCTTGAATACAAAGCGTATGCGCTTGGGCCCCAGAATATCGACCCGCTGCACTTCTTGCAGATTGGTCCGGTACTGCGGATGACCTTCTTTTAGTAACAGGTTGTAGGAGAAGGCCACGTCGTAGGCCGTTATCGGCACGCCGTCATGAAAACGGG
Organism: Pseudomonas sp. B414; assembly: GCF_055408445.1. Taxonomy (NCBI): domain Bacteria; kingdom Pseudomonadati; phylum Pseudomonadota; class Gammaproteobacteria; order Pseudomonadales; family Pseudomonadaceae; genus Pseudomonas; species Pseudomonas sp. B414. Next base: position 146,623 of record NZ_JBUZTQ010000006.1, read on the forward strand.
CCTCGGGCCGCAGGTTAAAGACCACCCAGCTGCGGTCTTCGTTGTACTCCACCGACTGGGCGATCAAGCCATAGCTGGACGTGGGTTCGTCGCCGGAAGGGGCGTACTGGCCAGTACCGGCCATCAGGGTTTCATTGAGTTCATTGACCCCGTATTGCAGGAAGTTGGGGGTCGATACCGGGCTGGTGCCTTTGAAGGTATAGGGGTTGAGCGTGTCGAAGGTGCCGAATGCCATGACCTTCAAGGTGCCGCCTTTGGGCGCGTCAGGGTTTACCCAGTCGAAATGGGTAAAGGTGGCCGGGTACTTGAGTGTGCCGAACTGTGCATAACCGTGGCTTTCGCTCAGGGTTGCACTTGCGGGGAAGCTCAAGGCCAGGCTGATAAATAGCGTAAGGAGGGGACGCGTCAAGGCAGAGATCCGATCCAGGCATTGGGCTTAGGGTTTCCGTACAGTAACAGCTTGTATCTGTGGGAAAAAGGCCACGCTGGAAAGCACTGCGGGCAAGCTGCGTCCTACTTTTGTGTAGGAATCAGCTTGCCCGCAAGGATGTCAGCTTTGTGCTTATCGCGGTTTGGAGACGGTCAGCATTTGCCCTGGCTTAAGGGCTTTGGCGCTGTTTGGATTCCAGCGCTTGAGATGCTGCATTTCAACGTTGAAACGCTTGGCTACCAAATACAGGGAATCGCCTTTCTGGACCTTGTATTGGGTCGGCTTTTTGCCTGAGGGCTTGCGTGTGTCCTGCATGACCAGGGTCTGACCGGCCTTGAGGTTGTTGCCGCTGAGTTTGTTCCAGCGTTGCAGGTCTTTGACATTAACCTTGTTGGCCTTGGCAATCAGGGTCAGGTTGTCGCCACTTTTAACCCGGTACTTGCGATTCAGGCGAGCTGGCGATGTGCTGGCAACCTTGTCAAACACCGGCTTGTTCGGGCGCAGGCTGACCAATTGGTCGGAACTGAGGTTGGACAGGCTGGCAGTCAGCAGTTGCGCTTTGGCCGTGGGTACCAGCAAGTGCTGCGGGCCATCGGTGGTGGCACGTTGCTTGTAGGCCGGATTGAGCTGGAACATCTCGTCTTCGTCGATCTCGGCCAGGGCTGCCACGCGGGACAGGTCCATGGACTGCTTGATCTCGACCATTTCGAAGTAGGGTTCGTTGGCGATGGGGTTCAGGTTGATGCCGTAGGCTTCAGGGGCCAGAACCACCTGGGACAGGGCCAGCAGCTTTGGCACGTAGTCTTTGGTTTCCTGCGGCAGGGGCAGGTTCCAGTAGTCGGTCGGCAGGCCGAGCTTTTCGTTGCGTTCGATGGCCCGGCTTACAGTGCCTTCGCCAGCGTTGTAGGCCGCCAGGGCCAGCAGCCAGTCGCCGTTGAACATGTCATGCAGACGGTTCAGGTAGTTCAGGGCCGCCAAAGTCGAGGCGGTAATGTCGCGACGACCATCGTAGGCACGGGTTTGACGCAGATTGAAATAGCGGCCCGTCGATGGAATGAACTGCCAGAGCCCGACCGCATTGGCGTGGGAATATGCCATTGGGTTGTAGGCACTTTCGATGGCTGGCAACAGGGCCAGTTCCAGCGGCATATTGCGTTCTTCGAGGCGCTCCACGATGTAGTGGATATAAAGGCTGCCGCGCTCGCCGGCGTTTTCCAGGAATGACGGGTTGCTGGCAAACCACAGGCGCTGTTGTTCAATGCGCGGGTTGACGTTCTGACCGTCCTGCAACTTGAAACCCTGGCGCATCCGTTCCCACACATCTTGTGGGGCAATCGGGCTGGGCTTTTCGCTGAGCCAGAGCGGCTCCTGGGGGATGCGTTTGGTGATTTTAAGGCTGGCCCGTTCGCTGGTTTGCGCCGAATGGTCCATGGATTGGCAGCCCGCGAGAGTGGCGGACACAGCCACCGCGATGGCTTTAACCAAGCGCGTCAATGCGTCTGAATTGATGGAGTAACCTTTAAATGACGACATTGTTTTGAAAAAAGTTCAGGAAAAAATGTCGGGGGATTCTAGGAAGCAGGGCGCGCGCGGTCAACCGTTGAGAACTTTTGTGCTAACCGCGGCCGCTTTTAGAACTTGTCTTTCCAACTGCGCAAGCTGGCAAAGACCGCACTCGGCGAGTCATTGTCGCGGGAATTCCACTCGTCAGCTTTTTCTTTAACAGATGTTTCACGGACTCGCAGAAAGGGGTTTGTGCGTAGTTCGAGGGCAATAGATGATGGCAAGCTGATGCGACCTGCGGCGCGCCATTGCGTGACTTGAGCCACTCGCGCGGCAATATCCGGGTTGTTGGGCTCGACCGCCTGGGCAAAACGCAAATTGCTCAGGGTGTATTCGTGGGTGCAGTACACCGCAGTGTGGGCGGGCAGGGCAGCCAGCCGGCTCAGGGAGTGATGCATCTGCTCGGGGGTACCTTCGAACAGCCGGCCACAACCGGCGGCAAACAGGGTGTCGCCACAGAACAGCAGGGGCGCCCCCGGGTCTTCATGATAGTAGGCAATATGTCCCAGGGTATGACCCGGTACCAGCAGTACCCGGAACTCAAGGCCCAGCACTTCGATGCAGTCGCCGTCATTGAGTGCCACTTGTCGGGCCGGGATGGTCTCGAGTGCCGGGCCCCACACCTTCGCGTTAGTGTGTTGTTGAAGCTGCTCAACCCCGCCCACATGATCGAAGTGGTGATGGGTGACCAAAATGTCGCTCAGTACCCAGCCCGGGTGCTGCTCCAGCCAGGCCAGCACCGGCGCGGCATCACCCGGATCGACCACGGCACAGCGCTTGTGGCTGGTGTCCTGTAACAACCAGATGTAGTTGTCATTGAAGGCGGGCAGGGCGTCGATCTGTAACATGGTGCAATTCCCAAGTGCGAAACAATGGCGCATCTTAGGGCTTGTGATAGGTAGATGGCGAGTTGGAGGAGCAATGACCGACAAAGCATTGGCTCAGGCGGACCCTGAGTGGCTGGCGCTGATCAGCTCGGCGCGTGAATGGCTGTCCGGGCCTCTCGGGCAACTGTTGCTCGAAGACGAGCAGCGGATCCTCGAGGACGAACTGGGGCGCTTTTTCGGCGGTTATCTGGTGCATTACGGACCTGGTGCCGATCCTGCCCCGGAGGCTGCGCAAGTGCGTCGCAGCGTGCGTCTTGGCGCACCTTTGCCGGGTGTTGAAATCTTCTGCGAAGAACAGGCCTGGCCACTGTGCGAGCACGCGGCCGATGTAGTGGTGTTGCAGCATGGCCTGGATTTTTGCCTTTCGCCCCATGGCCTCTTGCGCGAAGCGGCCAGGAGCGTTCGCCCCGGCGGGCACTTGCTGATTGTCGGGATCAACCCCTGGAGCAGTTGGGGATTGCGCCATGCATTTACCAAGGACGCCCTGCGCAAGGCCCGTTGCATTTCCCCTTCACGGGTTGCTGACTGGCTGAACCTGCTGGGCTTTGCGCTGGAGAAACGCCGCTACGGGTGCTATCGTCCGCCGCTCGCGTCCAAGGCGTGGCAAAGCCGTTTATCCGGCTGGGAGCGCAAGGCCGGTAGCTGGCAATTGGCCGGTGGCGGCTTCTATGTGCTGGTTGCGCGCAAAATGGTGGTGGGCTTGCGTCCCGTCAACCCGCTACGTCGCGAGCCAATGGGCAAGCTGGTGCCCTTGCAGATGGCCAAGGTCAATCGGCGCCATACTGAACCCTGAATTTTTAATGGGTCGGGTCTACCCGGCTCAGGTACTGCCCATTGCCAATGGTCAGGCCATAAGCAGCCTTTTCTGGAAAGTTTGTAATGATCGATAGCGTTGAAATGTTCACCGATGGTGCCTGCAAGGGCAATCCTGGCCCCGGCGGCTGGGGTGCGCTGCTGGTCTGCCAGGGCGTTGAAAAGGAACTCTGGGGCGGCGAGCCCAATACCACCAACAATCGCATGGAACTGATGGCCGCTATTCGCGGGCTTGAAGAACTCAAGCGGCCCTGTGAAGTGTTGCTGGTGACCGACTCGCAGTATGTGATGAAAGGCATCACCGAGTGGATGGTCAACTGGAAAAAACGCGGCTGGAAAACCGCCTCCAAGGAACCGGTGAAAAATGCCGACCTGTGGAAGCTGCTTGATGAGCAGGTCAACCGTCACACCGTGAAGTGGCAGTGGGTGCGCGGGCATATTGGCCATCCCGGCAACGAGCGCGCTGACCAGTTGGCCAATCGCGGGGTAGACCAGGTACGGGGAATCAAGCATGCGTAGTGTTGTACTCGATACTGAAACCACCGGTATGCCGGTCACCGACGGTCACCGGGTGATCGAGATCGGTTGCGTCGAGTTGATGGGGCGCCGTTTGACCGGCCGCCACTTTCACGTGTACCTGCAACCGGACCGTGAAAGTGACGAGGGCGCCATTGGCGTCCACGGTATTACCAACGAATTCCTGGTGGGCAAGCCGCGCTTTGCCGAAGTGGCCGATGAGTTTTATGAATTTATCAAGGGCGCCCAGCTGATCATTCATAACGCCGCGTTCGACGTGGGCTTTCTGAATAACGAATTCGCCCTGATCGGGCAAACGGATCGGGCAGACCTTACGCAGTACTGCACCATCCTCGATACCCTGGCCATGGCGCGGGCCCGTCACCCGGGCCAGCGCAACAGCCTCGACGCCCTGTGCAAACGCTATGGCGTCGACAACTCGGGCCGTGAACTGCACGGCGCCTTGCTCGACTCCGAGATCCTGGCAGATGTTTACCTGACCATGACCGGCGGCCAGACCAGCCTGTCGTTGGCTGGTAATGCTTCTGACGGTAATGGTTCGGGGGAAGGATCAGGCAACCAGGCCAGCGAAATTCGCCGCCTGTCGGCCGAGCGGCAGCCGGGCCGGATTATTCGTGCAAGTGAAAGCGACTTGGCCGAGCATGCGGCTCGACTCGAAGCCATTGCCAAATCGGCGGGCGGTCCATCGTTGTGGGCTCAGCTTCTTGATGCGAAGGGGCAGACGCTGCAATAAGTCTTGTGTAGTCGCGGCCGCAGGCTGCGAAGGCTTGCGCAGCAAGCCGGTGCCAGCATCGACGACAGGAAATAAGGATTTTTCATGCATCTGGTCATCAGCCCCAAAGACCCTCAGGTCTCGGTTCGCCTGGCCGACGAAGGTTTCGCCCCGTATGTGTGGTGCAACGACTTCAGCTTCGAGGTGCGTGCCTACGCCCGTGCCGATCGGCATAAAAAGGTAGAGCACTGGCCGCTGGACCTGATCACGCCTTATCGCAAGTGCTACGGTATCGACCCGGATGAATTTGCCAGTTATCGCGGTGGCAAGGACAGCGATATCTTTATGGCGTATCTGGATAACCAGCCGGTGGGGCATGTAGTGGTCAGCACTAACTGGAACGGCTTTGCCCATGTCGATGAACTGGCCGTAGTCGCCGGTGCCCGTCGCCATGGTGTGGCCAAGTCCTTGCTGGACGTGGTTAAGTTCTGGAGCCACAAGAAAAATCTGCCGGGGATTATGCTAGAGACCCAGAACAACAACCTTGGCGCCTGCCGGTTGTATGAGCGTTGCGGGTATCAGGTGGGTGGCATTGATGATTTGCGTTATCGCGGAATTGATCCGCAGACTCGCGAAGTGGCTATTTTCTGGTATTTGATATTTGAAAGCCAAAATCCGTAAGTTAACTGAGCCGCTGTGTACATATCCGGCATTTGTGTCTAACTGGAATTATGGTTTCGCCCTTACGGCGAGGCACTTTTGTCAAACAGCCACAAAAGTACCCAAAAAGGCCTTGCCCCGTCGTACGGCCTACCGGCCGGCCTGTGTTGTGCTGGTTCGTGCTGCTTTCAAGAGCACCTGCTCACTACAAATATTCGGGATTTTTCGCACAGGTTTGCCAATTGCTGTGGCCGTTGCTCCGCGCCTATAGTCTGCGCTCGCCTAAAAAGGCGACCGGGTTTGGCGACCTGGAACTTGAACAATGGTTACGTGTAGTTGTTGTGATATACGGCAGCGCGTGTATTTTGCATCGCGATGCTTTATGGCAGCTGTGCGTGGGAGATCTTCGGGTCTGCCGGTGTTCCTTGTTCTACCGGTTCGCCAACCCGCGTACAGCGGCCACCTGTTTTCGTTTGGCGACGATAGCTGGTGACTCCAACCAAGCAACAAGAAGCATCACCGATGACTCAACTTCCATTTATCCCGCTAACTGCAATCGACTGCACTATCCCTGCCTTATTGATTGACCGCAATGCGCCGTTGGATGTACTCCACGCCAATGCGGTGGCCCGTGTGCTGGCGGTAACCAAATTGATGGAAACCTTCTCCAGCCGCGAATTGCAGTTGGCGGATTCTGTTGACCTAAAACATGTAGCGACGGTAGCGACGCTTTTACTACGTGATGGTTGCGACTTGTTGAACGTGTTGGGCTGGCGGTTGCAGCCTGAGTAAATCAGCCTTGCAACCTCGTTCCTGCAACCTCGTTCCTGTAGCCGCTGAGGAGCGTAGCGAGGCTGCTATCGGTCGCGAAGCGATCGTAATTCCTGAATCCGGGATTTACCTGATCCACCGTAGTGTCTGGTTTTACGACTGCTGCGCAGTCGGACGCAGCCTCGCGGAGCTCGTCAACGACTACAGGGATTGCGCGCACTCACGCTAAACAGGCCGGCCGGTCGGCCGCCTCGGCCGGGTTTTCATCTACTGCCCTCCCGGGAGGCCGAATGGAGGTTCTGTGCAGTGGGTCGACCGGCATGGATGCCGGGAGAGCTGCGATGGGCCATGGATGGCCCGTGGCGGCGTGCCCACGGAGCAGAGCCGGAGTGAGGGTACCTGAGCGAAGCGAGGGCCGTACGATGGGGCAAGGCCTTTTTGGGTACTTTTGTGGCTGTTTGACAAAAGTACCTCGCCGTAAGGGCGAAACCATAATTTCAGTTTGACGCAAATGCTGGATATGTACGCGGTGGGCAGGTTACGACTGCTGCGCAGCCGAACGCAGCCTTCGTTCCTCCGATCGAACCGCAACTACAGCACCACCAACCCCTGATCAGCCAGCAATGCCTCGGCCCTTGCCTGCACGATTTCAATCAGCGTCACTAGCGCCAATCCTGGCTGTGAACCTTTGCGGGTCAGTGCATACAGGGTCACCGGAATGGCCGGTGATATCGGGCATACATCCAGCCCGCCCGCTCTGGCGCCCACTGCCGTAAACGGGTCGACCAGGGCTAGCCCCTCGCCAGCTTCCACCATGCTGCGCATCATCTGGTAGCTCTGCACCTGAATCTGCACCACCGGCGCCGGGCGCACGGCTTGCAGCTTGCTGTCGAGCAGGCGACTCAAAGGGTCGTGTTGCTGCAGGCTGATCATTGCTTGCCCCGCCAGCTCTTGCAGCGCGATGTATTTGTGCTTGGGCGATAACCAGCCGTGAGGCGCCAGAAATTGCACCTTGCCTTGAACCAGAGGCTGAGATTCAACCCCGGACTGGTCCGTTGGCTGCAGGCTCAAGCCAATATCGCACTCGTCCATTAACAGACGGCGCACAATCTCGGCGCAGGGCTGGCTGCTCAAGGTCGTCGGGGTCTCGGGGAAGCGGCGTCGGAGCGCGCCAATGCAGTGAGGCAATAGCGGCTGAGCCAGGGTTTCGCTGCAAACCACACGCAAGGTCGGTTCCTGATGCTGGCGCAACTCGTTGCCAAGCTGGCGCAGTGGCTCAAGTGCCTCATACAGCTGGTTGATCAGGGGTTGCAGCACAAGGGTATCGCGGGTGGCTTGCAGCCGCCCGCGAACACTGGCAAACAGCATAAAGCCCAATTGCTGCTCGGCTTCCTGCAGCGTGGCGCTGAGGGTGGCCGTAGGCAATTGCAGCAACTCGGCAGCATGGCCGAGGTTGCCGGTTTGCAAGATGGCTTGAATTACTTCGATGTGGCGTAGACGCATGCTGGTGTCCTGTCTCGCAAATACTGATCCTTTTTGACGGCGTCTGTTGTCGTCATGCCGCGTTGCCGCTCCTCCCCATAGCCAGCTATGAGTCGTCGCGGCGCCTTGCCTGACAACAACAGCCACTCGTCAAAAAAGGATCGTATTCACGAGACAGGACACTAGTGTCCGGCAGATGAGGTTTCAGCGTTGCAAACGCCTGATCCATGTCTCATCCTTTGACTTTAAACGTGTACGCCCTGAACGGCAGATCAGGCCGCGACGACGGGGGACGGGTCGCGAACCAGAATGACACCCGACTGCACCAGCTCGAAGTTGTTGTCATCGTGCTTTTTGACGCGATCGCCAATGGCCAGTTTGTACGTTATTACGGGCTGGTCGCCGGTTGCTTGTGCATCTTCAAATTCATGCACGGAATAGACACGGCCTTCCGCATCTCTTGCATGAAATTGTCCAACGAGAACTGCCGCCATTTGTAGAGAACCTCTGGAGATAAACACCCAATTTGCGGTTCTGTAGACCGTTGTTCAGCAGGGGAAGTTTAACAATGTGAAAAAAATAGTCCCCCTACTTTACAGGCTTGCAGGTCGATAGGGTGAACTGGGGTGCAAGAAAGCCGTCCGATCATCTATAACTACTCTTCCTACAGCTACTGACTCGGGGTTTTCCATGAGCAAGGTCTACAGTGTTGCAGTGTTGGTTGGCAGTTTGAGGAAGGATTCGCTCAATCGAAAAGTGGCCCAGGCCCTGGCAGAACTGGCGCCGCCCAGCCTGAAACTGTTTATTGTCGAGATCGGTGAGCTGGCGCTTTATAACGAAGACATTGATGGCGCGTCGCCGCCAGCGCCCTACACCGTGTTCCGCGATCAGATCCGCCCGGCCGATGCCGTGCTGTTTGTGACCCCCGAGTACAACCGTTCGGTGCCAGGCGTGTTGAAAAACGCCATTGATGTCGGTTCGCGGCCTTATGGGCAAAGTGTCTTCAGTGGCAAGCCGGGCGCAGTGATCAGCGTTTCGCCGGGGGCGATTGGCGGCTTTGGGGCGAATCATCATTTGCGCCAGTCGCTGGTGTTCCTTGATGTGCCGTGCATGCAGCAGCCTGAGGCTTACCTGGGAGGGGCAGGGGATGCGTTTGATGCATCTGGCAAGCTGTCGGATAAAACCCGACCGTTTCTGCAGAAATTTATCGATCAGTTTGCCGGGTGGGTTGAACGCCATCGTTAACAGGGCAAAAGCCGCAAGCACCATGCGTGCGGCTTGAACCTTGCGGCCATCAACTGCTTTGTGGCATCTCACCCTTGGCCAGGCGCCGGTTGATATCGGCAATCACGTCCGGCAGGTCGCTGATGGTGTCGATCAGGTAGTGCGGGCGGGAACCTGCGAACAGGGCGTGAATGCGCGTGCGCTCGCTGGCCAGAGTGGCGGCGTCCAGTGCTTTGTACTGCTCGTAGCTCAAGCCTAGGGCATTGCCTGAACACACCAGTGCGACGGTCCACATGCCCGCGCGGCGACCTTCAAGAATGCCCGGCACGGTGTCGTCGATCTTGACGCAGGCGCCCACATCATCGATGCCCAGCGCGATCACGTTGGCCAGTGCCTGAGCGGGCCAAGGGCGACCATTAGGGACTTCATCGGTGGCCACGACGTGGTCGGCAACGTAGCCATTGGTGGCGGCCAGTTCAACCACTTTGGCCATGACTTGCGCCGGGTAGCCCGAGCATGAACCGATCTTGATGCCTTGCTCACGCAGTTGGGCGATGGTGTCCAGCGCACCGGGGATCAACGCGGAATGCTCGGCGATTTTTTCGATTTGCAGTGGCATAAAGCGTTGGTAGATCGCGGTCACGTCTTCATCAGTCGGCGCGCGGCCAAATACTTTTTTGTAGCGTTCGGTGATTTGCGGCTGATCACACAGGGTGCGGATATGGTCCCACTTGCCCATGCCCATGGGGCCGCGGGCTTCTTCGATGGACACCTGCACGTCGAACTCGGCAAAGGCTTCGACAAAAATCTGGGTAGGGGCAAACGAGCCAAAGTCGACCACGGTACCTGCCCAGTCGAGGATGGCGGCTTGCAGCTTGCTTGGGTTGGTGTAGTTCATGTCAGTAAATCCTGTGTGAGCGGGCTGTGCCGCACGAAGTAATTTGGGTTGCTGCTAGCACATCAGATTTCAAAAACTTCCATCTCTTTCAGCACCTGGCCTACAGCGCTCACCGCCGCCTGCATCTCGGCCTGGTTGACGTGGCCAATGCAGCCCACGCGAAATGTTTCAACCTGGGTCAATTTGCCCGGATACAGGATGAAACCCTTGGCCTTGACCCGTTCGTAGAACTCCTTGAACTGGTAGCGCGGATCTGTGGGCGCATGGAAGGTGACGATAATCGGCGCCTGAATGGCCTCTGGCAGGAAGCTGCGGATACCCAATTTGGCCATGCCGTCGAGCAGTGCCTGGCAGTTGTTGGCGTAACGCTGGTGGCGAGCAGGCAAGCCGCCTTCTTCGTTGTATTGCAGCAGCGCTTCGTGCAGGGCCGCGACCACGTGTGTCGGCGGGGTAAAGCGCCATTGTCCGGTTTTGCTCATGTAAGCGTGCTGATCGTGCAGGTCCATTGCCAGTGAATGGCTGTTACCAGCGGCGTTGCCCAGCGCTTCTTTGCGGGCGAACACAAAGCCCATGCCGGGTACGCCTTCCAGGCATTTGCCGGAGGCAGCAATCAATGCGTCAAAAGGCACTTGCCGGGCATCGATCGGCAAGGCGCCAAAGGAGCTCATGGCGTCGATAATCAGCCGTTTGCCGTGCCGGGCGATGACTGCGGCAATCTCGGGCAGCGGGTTAAGGATGCCGGTACTGGTTTCGCAGTGGATCAAGGCCACATGGCTGATGCTCGGGTCGGCACGCAGCAGGCGGTCGACGTCGGCAGCGGTGGTGGGTTCATCTTCAGCGGTTTCAAACGTGCTGAAGCGTCGACCCAGTACCTCGCAGATCTTGGCCAGGCGTTTGCCGTAGGCGCCGTTGATCAGCACCAGTACATTGCCGTCTCGTGGTACCAGGGTGCCGATGGCAGCTTCGACGGCGAAGGTGCCGCTGCCTTGCAGGGGTACGCAATGATGGCTGTCTGCGCCGTTGATAATGGCCAGCAGCTGTTCGCAGAGGCTGGCAGTCAGCTGGTTGAAGCTGTCATCCCATGAGCCCCAGTCGACCATCATCGCCTGGCGGGTACGCGCCGAGGTTGTCAGGGGGCCAGGGGTCAGCAGGATCGGCGCGGCAGTACTCATTCTGGTTTCCTCACAAGCGTTGGGATGGCTACTGGATACACGGCATAAATTGCAGTTTGAGTTGCTATCAATCAAATTGTTTGTTGTTATGCCAGCCATCAGTGAGGCTTATAGATATGAATTTATTCCAGCTGCGTGCGTTTGATGCGGTGGCCCGTGAAGGCAGTTTTACCCGGGCGGCGGCCCGTCTGTTTATCAGCCAGCCGGCGGTGACCGGGCATATCAAGGCGCTTGAAGAGCACTACCAGATCACCTTGCTGCGACGCACGGCGCGGCGGGTGGAATTGACCGAGGAGGGCACCAAGCTGGCGGCGATTACCCGGGCCATGTTCGGGTTGGTGGATGAGGCCCAGGTCATGCTGGAGGCCAATCGGCAGTTGCTCACCGGGCGGCTTGAGGTGGCAGCCGATGGCCCGCATCTGGTGATGCCGATGCTGGCGAGCCTGCGCGCACGCTACCCGGGGATTACCGTAAATTTGCGTTTGGGCAATGCCCAGGAAACCCTGGCGGCGTTGTTGTCCGAGCATGCTGATGTGGCGGTGCTGACCGAAGTGGAGCCGCGCAAGGGCCTGACTTTGCGTGCGTTGGATGAGTCGCGGATATGCGCTTTGGTGCCTGCCCATCACCCGTGGCTGGCGCTGGCAGATGGTATTGCTATTGAGCAACTGGATCAGGTGATCATGGTATTGCGTGAGCCGACTTCGATTACCCGGCGTACTTTCGATAGCGCCTGTGAACAGGCGGGGGTCACCCCGCGGGTGTTGCTGGAGCTGGACAGTCGTGAGGCTGTCACCGAGGCCGTGGCAGCGCAGTTGGGCGTGGGCATTGTGTCGTCGGCAGAAGTCAGCCATGACCCCCGTGTGTGTGCGGTGCCGATCAATGGTGCAGGGCTGGTCAACCTGCATATGCTCGGTTGCATGGAGCGGCGGGCCGAGTTGCGCTTGATCAAGGCGTTTATGGAACTGGCACCGTAGAAACGTCGCGACCCTGTGGGAGCGGGCTTGCTCGCGAAGGTAGCGCCGCGGTGTTCCTGGCAGTCCGTGTCGCTTGAATCGCGAGCAAGCCCGCTCCCACAAATTTCGTGCCGCCGCTACCACGTTTGAGGGGATGGTGAGCTTTTACAAACTCTCCCGCACTATCTCCAAAAAAGTCGCCACCACCCGCCGCGAGCTCTGCTCTTGCAGGCATACCAGGGTCTCGGTCAGGCGTCTTTTGCAGTCGGTGATGGGCAGGGCGCATACCCGTGAGTCCGAGCCGAATTCCGCTGCCGAGACCACCCCCACGCCAATCCCGACCACCACCGCTTCACGGGCAGCCTCGCGGCCCTCAACCTGGATTGCGGCGCGGATGCGCAAGCCTGCCTGGCTCATTTCTTCTTCAAGGGTTTGCCGGGTCACCGAACCCACCTCACGCAACACCAGCGGTGTGTCATCCAGGTCGGCCAGGCAGATGGAGCTGCGACTGGCCCACGGGTGGGTGCGCGCCACAAACGCCACCATCGGATCGCTGCGCAAGGGCACGCTCAGCAGTCGCTCGTCGCTGATATCGCGTCCCAATAGGGCCAGGTCCGCCTGGTAATTGAACAGCCGCGCCAGGGATTCGTCGGTGTTGCCGGTTTCGATTTTTACCGTGATGCCGGGGTAGCGCTCGCAGAAACGGGCGATTTGCGGCAGTACGTGAACCGGGGCGTCCACCGCCAGAATCAGGCTGCCGGTTTGCAGGGCCTGGGAGTCCTGCAGCAACTCCTGGGCCTCGGCCTGCACCACAAACAGGCGCTGGGTGATGCTCAGCAGGCGCTCGCCCAGGTCGGTCAGGCGCACCGAGCGTTTGTTGCGGTGAAACAGCAACACGCCAAAACGCTCTTCAAGTTTGCGCACCTGATCGGAGATGGCCGGCTGGCTTAAAAACAACCTTTCGGCGGCGCGGGTAAAACTGCCGTGGACAGCAACTGCGTGAAAGGCCCTCAACTGCGCGTGGGAAACCGACATCGGATAACCTCTTACAAGCTGGACTTATGAGTGAAATACGATAAATCGATTTTACCTATTAATCAGTAATTGCTTTGATCGACCTCAGCCCGACGTTATGTCCTCGATAGCGCCGGGTCGTGACACGTTCTTGAACGACCCTAAAACCCAAGAAAAACGGGCGTTCATGGTGTGTCTGATAAATACCGCCCTGGTCTGAAGGGCGGTATTGAAGTGCTCAACACAATAAAAAAACAGGCGTTCTTTTCTGATTCTGCCGGCACATTCCACCTCTGAGGTCAGACCCGACATGAACAAGTCCATTGCCACCATCAAACGTTGGCGCGTGCAGATTTTTGCTATCACCTGGCTGGCCTACGCGGCCTTTTACTTCACCCGCAAAGCTTTTGCCGTTGCCAAGTTGGGGATCGGCGAAGACCCCAGCTTTCATCTGGACAAGATGGCCATGGCCAACCTCGATGCCATCTACCTGGCTGCCTATGCCGTAGGGCAATTTACCTGGGGCATCCTCGCCGATCGCTTTGGCCCCCGGGTTGTGGTGCTGGGCGGTTTGATCATCTCGGCGCTGGCGGCGCTGGTCATGGGCACCTACGCCACTCTGCCGATCTTTGCCACCTGCATGCTGATCCAGGGGCTGGCGCAATCGACAGGCTGGTCGGGGCTGTGCAAAAACATCGGCAGTTTCTTCCCCTCTGAGCAACGCGGTCGGGTGCTGGGGCTATGGAGTTCGTGCTACGCCTTTGGCGGGCTGGTGGCTTCACCCTTTGCCGGGTGGTGGGCCTATACGCTGGTTGGCAGCTGGCATGCCGCGTTTATTTCCAGTGCCGCAGTGGTAGCAGTGGTGGCGGTGCTGTTCTTTATCTTCCAGCGCAACAAACCGGAAGATGTCGGCCTGCCAGCGGTTGAGCCAGAACCGGAAATGAGCGCCGATGAAGTTGCTGCCGAAAAGCGCATCAGCGTGTGGGCACCCCTGCGCGAGATCATGCGCAATCGCACGGTACTGACCCTGGGCCTGGCGTATTTCATGCTCAAACCCGCGCGCTACGCGATTCTGTTGTGGGGCCCGGTCATCGTGTTTGAGCAGATGCCGCAAGTGGGCAAAGTCGGCGCTGCAATCATTCCTACTGCCTTTGAACTGGCAGGGTTGCTGGGGCCGATCATGATCGGCCTGGCTTCCGACAAGCTCTTTGGCGCCCGGCGCATGCCAGCCTGTGTCTTGAGCTTGCTGGCGCTGACCATTTCCCTCGCGTTCTTTATGGGTGCACTACATACCGGCAGCGTGGCGCTGGTGGTGGCCCTGCTGTTCTTTATGGGCTTGACCCTGTACGGGCCGGATTCGATGATCAGTGGTGCTGCCGCCATCGACTTCGGCACCGCCAAAGCCGGCGCTACCGCAGCAGGCTTCGTCAATGGCTGCGGTTCGGTCGGGGCGATTCTCGGCGGTTTGCTGCCCGGCTATTTCGACACGGTCACGGTGTTTATCGTGTTTGCCTGTTGCGCGCTGTTTTCCTCGCTGGTGCTGATCCCGCACTGGAACAGCCGACCTGCGGGGCTCAAGCCCTATTGCGCCTTTGTGCCCAACCATCCCTTGCTGATCAAACCCTTGCGCACCTGAGTGGGAGAACTATCCATGCGACCTTTTTGGCTGGAGCAGGCGCTTGCCCTGGAAACTAGCGAACCTTGTGACGCGCTGGCCGGCGAGAGCCGTGCCCAGGTCTGTATCGTGGGCGGCGGCTACACCGGATTGTGGACGGCCATCATGCTCAAGGAGCAAAACCCCGAGCTGGATGTGGTGCTGATTGAGGCTGATATCTGTGGCGCAGGTGCCAGCGGGCGTAACGGTGGTTGTGCGCTGTCGTGGTCGGCCAAGTACTTCACCCTTGAACGCTTGTTCGGGGTGGAGGAGGCGGTACGGCTGGTCAAGGCCTCGGAGCAGAGCATTTATGCGATTGGCGCGTTCTGCGAAAAGTATGCGGTGGATGCCGATTATCGCCTCGATGGCACCCTGTATACCGCGACCAATCAGGCCCAGGTCGGTTCGACCGACGGCGTGATTGCGGCGCTGGCGCGTCAATCCATCAACTCGTTCAGCAAGTTGCCGGTTGACGAGGTGCAGCGCCGGGCCGGCTCGGCCCAGCATGTGGAAGGCTGGTTTTCCCCGGCGGCGGCCAGCGTCCAGCCGGGCAAGCTGGTGCGCGGACTGCGCCGGGTGGCTTTGCAGTTGGGGGTGCGGATTTATGAAAACACCCCGATGATCGGGCTGGAGGAGGGCGCCCCGGCACTGATCCGCACCTCGGCCGGGAGCATCCGTGCTGACCGCGTGGTGCTGGCGATGAATGCCTGGATGGCCCGGGCATTCCCGCAGTTCGAGCGCAGTGTGGCGATTGTGTCCAGCGATATGCTGATCACCGAACCGCGCCCGGATCTGTTGCAGGAAATCGGCCTGACCAGCGGTGTGACCGTGCTCGATTCGCGCATTTTCGTGCACTACTACCACAACACCCCGGACGGGCGAATCATGCTGGGCAAGGGCGGTAACACCTTTGCCTATGGCGGGCGAATGCTGCCGGTGTTTGATCAGCCTTCGCCTTATGCCGGGTTGCTGGGCCAAAGCCTGGCGCAGTTTTTTCCGGCCTTTGCCGGGGTTGGCGTGGAAGCGACCTGGAACGGGCCTTCGGACCGTTCTGTCACCGGTTTGCCGTTTTTTGGTCAGATGAGCAGCCATGGCAATGTCTTCTATGGCTTTGGCTATTCGGGCAGCGGCGTGGGGCCATGCCATATGGGCGGGCAGATATTGGCGTCGCTGGTGCAGGGGCTGGCCAATGACTGGACACGCTCGCCGCTGGTCAATGGCCCGTTGGGGTATTTCCCGCCAGAGCCGATTCGTTACCTGGGTTCGCTGATGGTGCGCAATGCCATTCGGCGCAAGGAGCGGGCCGAGGATCATGGCCATCGGCCCCGGCATCTGGACGTGCGCCTGGCCCGATTTGCCGCGGCTGCGGGCAAGGCTGACAAGGGCTAAGCAGGTATTGATTGGATTTTTTGGTCGATTGACGACTTCTTGCCGGTTAAACTTGCACCCATTCGACGGCCGATATGCCGCGACACACCAGATTGAGAGAGTGAGTAATGGGCGCACAGTGGAAGGTTAAACATAAAGCGGACGCCGCCAACAGCCGCGGCAAGATTTTTGGCAAGCTGGCCAAGGAGCTGACGGTTGCTGCCCGCAACGGCGCCGACCCGGACATGAACTCGCACTTGCGTCTGGTCTATGAACAGGCCAAGAAAGCCTCGATGCCGGCTGACACCATCAAGCGCGCGATCAACAAGGGTGCCGGTATCGGTACTGAGGCCGTGCAATACCACCGCGTAACGTACGAAGGTTTTGCCCCGCATCAGGTGCCGCTGATCGTTGAGTGCCTGACGGACAATATCAACCGTACTGTGGCGGAAATCCGCGTTGCCTTCCGCAAGGGCCAGTTGGGCGCTTCGGGTTCGGTGGCCTGGGATTTCAACCACGTAGGCATGATCGAAGCCAAACCGGATACCCCGGACGCCGATCCGGAGATGGCCGCGATTGAAGCGGGCGCCCAGGATTTCGAAGAAGGTGAAGAAGAAGGCACGACCTTGTTTATCACCGAGCCGACTGACCTGGACGCGGTGCAAAAAGCCCTGCCGGAGCAAGGCTTCACCGTGGTTTCAGCCAAGTTGGGCTACCAGCCGAAAAATCCGGTGAGCGGTTTGACCGACGAGCAAATGGCTGAAGTCCAGGAGTTCCTGGCCAAGCTGGAAGAGCAGGACGACGTGCAGGATATGTTTGTGGCGTTGGCGTAAGGCGGGTCATACCGACTTCACCGACGTTATCGATGTGTAGTCGCTGCCGAGGAACGAAGGCTGCGAGCCTTTACGATCAAAACGAAAGCCGCGAGCCTTTATGATCAAAGAGCTCGCAGCCCTCGTTCCTCGGCAGCGACTACAGGTTTAGCCCAGCATGCGTATGACTTGTGCAAAATCCGGTCGCGCCAGCACTTCTGGCTGGATGCAGCGCTGTTGCAACTCTTGCAAAGCAGCGCGCTGGTGATCACTCAAACCTGAGTCGATCCGCTCCAGCAATTCCCCCAGCAAAATCCCGAATGCCCGCACTTCGATGCGCTGCAGCGCCATGCTCTGGGCACTGTCGTCGATGGCGTGGAAGCACGCTGCGCCAAAATCCCCCAGCAGGCAGTCACCCCGGGCATTGAACAGAATATTGTGCGCGTACAAATCGCCATGGCAGATGCCCTGTGCATGCAGGTGGCCTGCCGCCGAGGCGATGCCCCGTGCAATACGCAAGGCGCTGTCGCAGGTAAAACGGGTGCTGTCGGCATACACGTCGCGGCTGCAGGTATCAAAACTGGGCAGGGCCGCCAGGTTGATAAACGACGGGTCGATCAATTCCATCACCAGAGCAGCCTGATTGTCAGAATGGCCTGTAACCCGGCCCAGCACCTTGATCAGATTGGGATGCTGGCCCGCAGCGATGCAGGCATTCATTTCATTGAGCGGCGAGCCGTCGCTGGTGATGCTGCCTTTGTACAGTTTTACGGCTACTGACTGGCTAGCCTGATCGGGTGCAATCCAGCGCGCCTGATAAATGACCCCGGAAGCGCCTTCGCCCAGTTTTTGCCCGATCTCAAGCTGCGACCAGTCAATATTAGGCATGTTGTCGGGCGCGCGATAAATGCTGGCGTCTTCACGTAGCGGGTTACCGGCATAGGCCAGCCAGCTCAGGGCAGGCAGTGCCAATACAGTGTCAGGCAGTCCGTCGAACTGGTTGGCAGCCAGGCGGATCAACTCCAGGCGCTCGCAGTTGGCCAGGCTGCGGGGCAGTTGCTGCAAACGGTTACCTGCCAGCATCAGCTTTTGCAGCAGTGGCCGCTGGCCCAGTTCTTCGGGCAACTGGCTGATGCAGTTGTCGGTCAGGATCAGCCAGCGCAGCAAGGGTGGTAGCGCCTCGCCCGGCACATGTTCGATGCGGTTGGCCTTGAAGCCGATCATGCTCAACTGTTCGCATTGGCCCAGGCAGGCCGGCAGCTCGGTGAACTGGTTATCCGAGCAAAACAGGATGCGCAAGCGTGTCAGGCGATGCAGGTCGCCGGGCAGGCTGCTCAGGGCATTACCGCTCAGGTTGAGGATTTCCAGTGAGTCCGCCAGCTGGAAAATCTCGACCGGGAACTCGGTCAGGCCGCACGACAGATCAAGGCGTTTGACGCCCGCCAATTGGCTGGCGCGCAGTTTAGCGAGGGTATCCATAAGCAGGATCGGGTACTCGTGGGTGGGCAAATGTGTCGCGCATGATAGCGATTAATCGGCGTTGGGCCGAGCCTTTGCACGCAGTTGCCTGAAGACCGAAATCGACGAACGGTACAAGATTGTTTAATTGGGCGCGCAGATGGACGAATCGCTCTTCAATGCTAGTCTTCATCCTACAAAAACACGCAAGGAATAGTCGTGTATCAACGCCTAGGGATGGTCATCATTGGCTCCTTGTTCAGTACTTGTGCCTGGTCGGCGCAGTACGAAGTGCAGGTGCGAGTCATCGTCGAGCGGGGCTGCCAATTGGTGGGCGTCACCCGTGACGCAGGTGTCGATTACCTGGGGATGCTTGATTTTGGTCGTGCCGCGCGCCTGGACGGTCGATCTGCACCCTTGAGTGCAACGTTGATAAACCCGCGTTTACCACGCCTGGAATGCAACCCGGATACCACTTATCAAATTCAAATCGACGGTGGCCAGCATGGTGGCACTGCCGATGTTCGCTATCTGGTCCTGGGGCCGGGTAGACCGCAGATCCCTTATCGATTGTTCCGCGACCCGGCCCGGCAGATTCCCTTGCCGGTGAATGTGCCGGTCAGTGGCACTGTGCCAGATAGCGGCTCGGTCGAATTGCCGTTATATGGGCGCATTGAGCCTTTGCAGCAGATTCCCCCGGCCGGGCTGTATGCCGACCTGTTGAAAGTCACCCTTACGTGGTAGCGCCAGGAGTATGCATATGGTCGGCCCTGCGCAGTTGTCAGTCCTCTTTGCTACCTGTGCTCTGCTGTGCGCGGGTGTGCAGGCGAGCACGCTTAGCGGGCAGATTCAGGCGCGATTGGTGATTATGGCCAGTTGCCAGGTAAGTAGCGGGGCGGGTGTAGGGGACGAAAACCGCCACGATAACCTGGGCACGCTCAATTTTGGTTCGCGGGGCCCGACCTGGAATACCCCCGTCACGGGGCTGCTTGAGGGTAACGAGAGTAACTTGAAGGTGACCTGCAACCCCGCTGTGAAGGGTTTCTCGGTTTCCATTGATGGTGGCAATCACGGCAATGGCACGACTCGCCAGCTAAGTAATGGCCAGCAAATGATCCCTTACCGTTTGTATCTGGATGCTGCTGGCAGCAACAGCTACAGCATCGGGCAGCAACACGATTTTGTGGTGGCAAGTGGTGGTCATGTACCGATCCCGGTGTATGGCATGGTGATGACGAGTCCAAAAGCACTGCCGGCGGGTGTCTATCGCGACACGCTTCGGGTGACGCTGGATTGGTAAACAGGAGTGGGGTGCACGATGCGCGTACTTAAATCAACGCTGGGTTTCTCATTGTTAGGCTTGATGTTGGTCGGTCCGGTTCAGGCGCAAACAGTCGGCGGCAATATCAACGCCTCATTGGTCCTGACCTCCAGTTGCCTGATCAACGGGGTTGCAGGTGCCGACGGGGCGACTTTTGGTGCCTTGAATTTTGGTACCACCACGTCGCTGTTCAGTACCGCGACGGGCCAGGTGCTGAGCGGCGGGTCGGCCCTC
Organism: Pseudomonas sp. B414; assembly: GCF_055408445.1. Classification (NCBI taxonomy): domain Bacteria; kingdom Pseudomonadati; phylum Pseudomonadota; class Gammaproteobacteria; order Pseudomonadales; family Pseudomonadaceae; genus Pseudomonas; species Pseudomonas sp. B414. The sequence goes on from NZ_JBUZTQ010000006.1 coordinate 166,586, forward strand.
AGGATCCTCTGTTCGGCCGGAACCACGCCCAAGTTGACCCTGGGAGCCGGTGCTCACGATGGGGAGGCGGATGAAGGTACCCGGGCCATGGCGAGCTCCGGCAATTTCGTGGGCTATGACCTGTACAGCGACACCGGGTATGCAGACCTGCTGGAGATCGGTGACGAGGTTGATCTCCAGCTCAGTGACGGTACCGAGAAGACGGTCAATCTCTACGGTAAAGCCACTGGCAAGGCCGGACTGCCAGCCGGGAGTTACAGCGACACCATCTCAGTTGTGTTGACCTTCTAAGGCTGTGGCGTGGTCGCGCGCAGCATCAGTGCTGCTGTGCTCGTTCAGTGCAGTGGTGTGTGCTGCACCCACAGCAACGCTGCAGGTCAGTGCCAGCATTGTGCCGGGCTGTGTGGTAACCAGTACGGGCGGCCTGTACGGAACCTTGACCTTCGGCACTTATCCGGCCCTTTCGACGGCCGCGGTGAGTGTGGCGCTGACTGGCGGTGTGGCATTGCAATGCACCCCGGGGGTGACAGTGAGCATGACGGTCGATGGTGGTTTGCATAACGTCAGCGGGCGCCGCTTGCAGATTGGCAGTGGTACTGCGCAAATTGGCTACCAGCTGTTTCGGGACGCGGCCCATAGCCAAAGCCTGGGTGTCGCGCAATCGGTCAATGTGCCTTACACCGACGCCAATGCCATCAGTCTGCCGATTTATGGCTATGTGCTATTGCCAGGTAACCAGCCAGCGGGCACCTATAGCGACACGTTGCTGGTGCAAATAACTTATTGATGATCCAGGGATCAGGAGCTTGTTTATGCAGTCATTCCTACGGCCAGTTCAGGGCCTGGCTTTTAGCTTGCTGGCATTGGGCCTGGCCCAGTCGGCGCAGGCGGCCAGTTCGATTTTGATCTGGCCCATTGACCCGGTACTGGAAGCTGACCAGCAGGCCAGTGCCTTGTGGCTGGAAAACCGTGGTGATACCCCCGCCAACTTGCAGATTCGGGTATTTGCCTGGAACCAGGAAGGCTTCGACGACAAGTACCAGAACCAGCGTGATGTGGTTGGCAGCCCGCCCGTAGCCACCATCCAGCCCGGGCAAAAGCAGTTGATTCGCCTGACCCGCGCCAAGACTTTCCCCGCAGGCGAGGAGCACGCCTATCGCATCATTATCGATGAGATCCCGTTGCCGTTGCCCCCGGCAGAACCCGGCAGCAACAAGACGGCGGCGGCCATTCGCTTGCAAATGCGCTATTCGGTGCCGTTGTTTGCCTATGGTGCCGGGCTGTGGAGCAAACCTGATGCAAGCCGTCCGCGGGATCAGGCCGGTGCAGGTTTGCCGCAATTGAGCGGGCGCACGCTCAAGGTTGATGGCAAACCCTATATCGAGCTGATCAATCGTGGTGCTGTGCATGCGCGGTTGACCGAGGCTTCGCTCAAATCGGGTAGTCAGTCAAAGCCGGTCGTGGAGGGGTTGTTTGGCTATGTGTTACCGGGAGCCAGCATGCGCTGGCCAGTACCGGCCGCGCAGGGCGATACGCTGCAGGTGCGGGTCAATGGCCAGACAACGTTGCAGGCGCTGCCCTTAGGCCAATAACCCTGGCAGGAGCCAGACAGGTGATCCTCGGCGAGTCCTCTGGTCATGCCATCGCTCTGCATGCGGGGGTAAACGCGTCGAAGGAGCTATAGCAAGGAGCGGCTATTGAATGATCGGACGTGGAATTGAGCAGGCTGCGGGTGCTGGCCTGCACCAGCCTGTGCAGCGTGCTCTGGGTGTGCTCGATTGAGGCTGCTGACCTGCCGCCACCGCCTGCCAGCCTGGAGGCTGTCGCCGATGCCCCGCTGTATCTGGAACTGGTGGTCAATCAAATGAACACAGGACGTCTGGTGAACGTGCAGCAACGAGCAGGCCAATTGTATCTGCAAGCGAGTGTGCTGCAGGAGGCCGGGATTCATTTGCCCACTACGCCCCCCGAGGAAGTCGGCCTGGACAGCATCCCGGGCTTGCACAGCGAGTACGACATTCAGGGCCAGCGTCTGCTGCTGGATGTGCCGCCCGACTGGTTGCCCGAACAAGTGCTGGGCAGGCGCTCGACCTACCCGCGCAGCGAAGCCATGAGCAGCTTTGGCGTGTTGTTCAATTACGATCTGTATCTTAACGATACCGATGACGCCGGCTCCTATCTGGCTGCCTGGAATGAAGTGCGGCTGTTTGACAGCTGGGGCACGCTATCCAATACCGGGCAATACCGGCGCAGCATCGTCGCCCCGTCCGGGAGTCAGTTCGACAACGGCTACCTGCGTTATGACACGACCTGGCGCTTCTCCGACGATGAACGCATGCTCACCTACGAGGCGGGCGACCTGATCAGCGGCGCCTTGCCCTGGACCAGTGCCATCCGCATGGGCGGGGTGCAGGTATCGCGGGACTTTGGCGTGCGTCCGGACCTGGTGACCTATCCGTTGCCGCAGTTTTCCGGGGAGGCGGCGGTTCCATCCTCGGTGGATCTGTTTATCAATGGCTACAAATCTTCCAGCGAAAACCTGCAACCTGGCCCCTATACCCTGACCAACGTACCTTTTATCAATGGTGCCGGTGAGGCTGTGGTGGTGACCACTGATGCGCTGGGCCGGCAAGTGTCCACCAGCGTGCCGTTTTATGTGACCAGCACCTTGCTGCAACAAGGCTTGAGTGACTTCAGTGTATCGGCGGGCAGTGTACGTCGCGGTTACGGGATCGAAGATTTTGCCTACGGCCCCGGCGTGACATCAGGCAGCCTGCGCTATGGCCTGACTAACAGCCTGACCCTTGAAAGCCATCTGGAAGCTTCTGACTCGCTAACCTTGGGCGGATTGGGTGGCAACCTCAAGCTGGGCAATTTCGGCGTACTCAACAGCGCCGTGAGTCAAAGCCAATTTGATGGCCGTAGTGGCCGTCAGGCGAGCCTGGGTTATCAATACAGCACACAACGATTCAGTTTTGCCTATCAACGCCTGCAACGGTTTGCCGACTACGCCGATCTGTCGGTTATCGACACCGATTACATCAGCCTCAGCCAGCGCAGCGAGCAAGTGACCCTGGCCCTTAACCTGGACCGCTTTGGCAGCCTGGGCGCCGGGTATTTCGATGTGGTGGCTGCCGATGCTTCTCGCACGCGCTTGCTTAACCTGAGCTGGAGCACGCCCCTGTGGTTCAACAGCAGCCTGTATGTCTCGGCCAACCGTGACCTGGATGACAGCAACTGGGCCATGCAGGCGCAGATCGTGGTGCCCTTTGATTTGCGCGGCAACTTCAGTTTTGGTTCCGAGCGCAGCGCTTCCGGCGTCACCCAGAACCGGGTCAATTACAGCCGCAGTGTGCCGACCCAGGGCGGTGTTGGTTTCAATCTGGGCTATGCCCGCGGAGATGGCCCGGATTACCGCCAGGCCGACCTGACCTGGCGATTGCAGTCGGTGCAGTTGCAGGCGGGGGTCTATGGCACCTCGCAACAGCAGACCCGCTGGGCTGATGCCAGCGGTTCACTGGTGTGGATGGACGGGCAGACATTCGCTGCCAACCGTATTGATGATGCCTTTGTGGTCGTCAGTACCGGGGACTTTTCCGATGTGGGTGTGCGCTATGAAAATCAATGGATAGGTAATACCGACAAAAATGGCCATTTGCTGGTGCCGTGGAGCAGTGCCTATTACCGTGGCAAATATGAGATAGACCCGCTCAACCTGCCGGCCAATATCCTCAGCCCCACTGTCGAGCAGCGTGTGGCCGTACGCCGGGGCAGCGGCTACTTGCTGGCGTTCGAATTGCGCCGGGTGGCGGCGGCCAGCGTGCACCTGATCGATGGCAAACAGCAGGATCTGGGGCTGGGCAGTGCGGTATTGAATGAGCAGAATGGCAGCCGTACGGTCGTGGGCTGGGACGGATTGGTGTATCTGGAAAACCTTAGGGCACAAAACTCACTGCAGGTGATCATGCCCGATGGCCAGCAGTGCAGGGCACAGTTTGCATTGCCGCCTTTGACGGATCAGGTGCCCTTGATCGATCCGGTGGTGTGCCAATGAGGGGGGCAATCGCAGGATTGCTGTTGTGCTGCCTTGCCGCATTTGAGGTCCAAGCGGCTTGTACGGTTGCCGCTACGGCCACCCCGGCCGGTTTTGGCACGATCAGTTCAACCCTGGTGCGCACCGTTGCCCAAAGTACCTCCACGCCGAGTGCTGGCATAAGCTGCACCCCGGGGGGGATCGCCCTGTTCAGTACCGCCTATTTCAAGGCTAAGATCACGTCCACTCAAAGCGGCCTGGTGGGGCCTACCGGGGATGTGATTACCTACACAATTTATCCGGGCAACACCACCGCGCATCCCATTGCCCGGGGCACAACGTTTGATTTTACCAGTTTTGGCCTGCTGGGCTCCAACGCCCCCAGTGCCATTCCCCTGTACTTCACCACTGCGATCAACAATGTGGCGGCAGGCGTTTATACCGAAACACTGACTGTTCAATGGGACTGGTACTACTGCACCGGGTTGGGGATCGGAAACGTTTGTCTGGGGTCGGATTCAGGAGTTGCCAAAATCACCCACCTGACGGTGAGCATGACGGTTGCCAACGACTGCACCATCAGCGCAGTCAATATCGCCTTTGGCAGTGCGCCGGTGGTCAGTGCATTCAGCACGGTAAGTCAGACCGCCAGCGTTGCCTGTACCAAAGGCAGTGCCTATACGGTGGGGTTCAGTGACGGCCTGCATCCGCTCAGCACCGGTGGGCGGCGGCGGATGATTTCCGGCAGCAACTACCTGGCCTACGATATTTTCAAAAGCGCTGGCTCCACCCGCTGGGGCAGTGTCGATACTGCCCGGCGAGCCAGTTCGACGGCCGAGGTCAACCCTGGCAACGGGTTGGGCACTGGCAGTCAGATTTTCAATTACAACGCCAAAATCTATACCGACCAGGCCACGCCGCCAGCCGGGACCTATACCGACAGCGTGGTGCTGGATGTGGTTTTTTAGCGCAGTTCCTTGACCATTGCCGAGAGCGTGGTCAGCACATCCCTGGCCAATTGCTTCGAACGCTTGCCATCCCAGCCGGTCTGCGGGTTGGGGGCATCGTTGTTGTCCTTGAACGGCATCTCCAGGGTCAACGACAGGCAGTCAAAACGCTGGCCGACGCTGTTGCAGGCCAGGGTCATATTGGCTTGCCCGGGTTCGTCGCGGGTGTAGCCATGAGTGGTCTGGAAGTCTTTGGTCAGGTTGCTCAGGTGGGAGCGAAAGCGTTCTTCCAGAGTGGCCAGGCGCGGGGTGTACCCTGGGTTGCCTTCGCAGCCTGCGGTAAATACATAGGGGATTTCTTCGTCGCCGTGGATATCCAGAAACAGGTCGACTCCGTAATGGCTCATCTGCTCCAGGGCAAAGAACACCTCAGGGCTGACTTGCGGGCTGGTGTTTTGCCAGGCGCGGTTCAAGTCCTGGCCATTGGCGTTGGTGCGCAAGTGCCCGTGAAACGCACCGTCGGGGTTCATATTGGGGATCAGGTAAAGGTCGGCGAAGTCCAGCAGCTTGCGCAGTTGCGGGTCGCTGCCCTGCTCGAGGCGTTCAAGGAGCCCCTCCATAAACCATTCGGCCATATGCTCACCGGGGTGCTGCTGGGCAATGATCCAGATCTTGCGCTTGTGGCTGGCGCCGTTGCCCTTGCGCAACAACTGGATATCGCGGCCTTCGACACTTTTGCCGGTAGCCAGTAACTCGCAGCCTGACCACTGCAGGGCGTTCTTGATTAACTGGTCATGACGCGCGCGGCTGTAGGGTTCGAAATAGGCAAACCACGCCTGGGGCTGTTCAGCAGCAAGGTGAAAATTCAGGGATGTACCGTCGAAATCGCTCGGCACCCGGAACCAGTTTTCCTGATCGTAAGACGCCACTGCCTGATAGCCATCCCAGGCTTTGTTGTAGGAAGACTGGCTGGCGTTGCTCAATTGAAAATGGTGCGTGTGCCCCGGCGTCAGGCCCTCGGCCTTGAAGTGGAACCACTGGAAGTGCGGGCTCTTGGTATCCGGCTTGATGGCCAGCTTTACCTGCAGCGGGTTGCTGGCATCCAGCAGCTGAATATTGCCGCTGTCGAAATCGCTACTGATATGAAGTGCAGAGGGCGCCACGGTCATGGTCCAAATCCCGGAATCCAATAATTGTGGGCGTTACTGTACAACGCTATGGCGATAGGCCAATACGGAAATTTGGACAATAAGTTGAGGGAAAAAGCGAAGGGGGGCGTCATCCTTGACGCCGCACAATTGTAGGGTTTTTGCGATTGATTCTCAAGTGCTAGAATGCCATTACGGCCATAGTCCAGGACTTCAGGCTTCCGTTTCCCGATGTTCTTTTGCTATCATCGCCTTATCGTAGCGGTCACCGAAAAAAACCGGCCGCACACCAGACTTCATTAGCCTGAAGCACGCAGAGCCAGATAACTGGCCGCAAAAAAAAGACCCGGCCAGAAGCCGGGTCAAATAACCGTGATTAGCCTGATGAGGAGCTAATTCAAAAGACCGACCTAAGGTCCCCTGAATTATCGACTGATCTCGCGACCAGCTGCATGCAATAATAATCATTATCATTTGCAAATCAAGCAATTTCCCGCGCTTTTCCGAAATTAATTTTTCGTACCCCGGCCCAAGGCTCTATCTCGCGGCCCTTGCCATTAGTCCAGCAGCAATTCAGTGGTGCGTTTGACCTCACTCATGGCGATATTCGAGTGGGCTTCCTGCACGTGCGGCTTTTGCAACAGGTGATCGCGCAAAAACCGTTCATAGCTGTCGATATCGTGGGTCACCACCTTGAGCAGGTAGTCCATATCGCCTGCCATGGTGTAGCACTCGATGACTTCAGGGTAATCGGTGATGGCTTCCTCAAACTCGGTCAGATGGCGTCGGCCGTGGCCCGATAGCCGCACGTTGACGAAGACCACCACATTGAGCCCGAGCTTTTTCGGATTGAGCAGGGCGACCTTGCGCTCGATCAGCCCTTCCTCTTGCAGGCGGTGGATGCGGCGCCAGCACGGTGATTGCGACAACTCCACATGTTCCGCCACCTCAGCGGCAGACAGGTCGGCATTGTGCTGCAGCAGGCGAAGAATCTTGCGGTCGATGGCGCTTAATTTAATCTGCATGAATGGGTCTGATTTCTTGTTGTTTTTGGATGATCCATGCAGATTAGCAGAACATTTCCTGCAATTTAGAAAGAAAATTCCTAGGTAAAACCCTCACTCTTTTGCTGAGCACCCTTGCGTAGAGTCAGATACTGACTTTCCGGTCTGATGTGCATCCAAGGCTAAAAACAAGAGAGAGAACGCAATGCCGATTTTTGCCCACCCTGAATTCGATCACCACGAACACGTCCAGTTTTGCCATGACAAAGCCACCGGCCTCAAGGCCATTATCGCGGTGCATAACACGCGCCTGGGCCCGGCGCTGGGCGGTTGCCGCATGTGGCCCTACGCCGACGAACAGCAAGCCCTGAACGATGTGCTGCGTCTGTCCCGGGGAATGACCTACAAATCGGCCCTGGCCGGGTTGCCTTTGGGCGGGGGCAAGGCGGTGATCATTGGCGATCCGCACAAGGACAAGAGTGAAGCGCTGTTCCAGGCCATGGGCAGTTTTGTCGAGAGCATGGGCGGGCGTTACATCACGGCTGCGGATTCGGGCACCGGCGTCGCTGAAATGGCCCTGATGGGCCAGCGCACCCGTCATGTAGTCGGGGCGGGTACCCGCGAGCAACTGGGTGGCGGCACGCGCAGCGGTGACCCGTCCCCGGCAACGGCCCTCGGAGTGTTTATCGGCTTGCGTGAAGCGGTGTTGCAGCGCCTGGGGCGCAGCGATCTGACAGGCCTGCGGGTAGCCGTACAGGGCCTGGGGCAGGTGGGTTTCAACCTTGCCCGGCAATTGAAGGAGGCGGGCGCTGAACTGTGGGTCCACGATATCCAGGAAGCCAACGTGCGCCGCGCCGTCGACGAACTGGGCGCCCACGCGGTGGGTGCGCTGGATATCTACGGGCTGGACGTGGATGTGTTCTCGCCCTGTGCAATGGGTGCCATTATCAACGATGAAACCTTGCAGGTGCTGCGCGCGCCCGTGATTGCCGGTGCGGCCAATAACCAACTGGCCAAGGCCTCCCACGCCGATGAACTGTGGCGTCGCGGTTGCCTGCATGCCCCGGATTACGCCATCAATGCGGGGGGTATTATTGATGTTTCCTACGAGTACAACGGCGGTACGCCCGAGCAGGTTCGTCAGCACGTTGAAGGCATTGGCGAAACCTTGCGTCAGATCTTCCTACGGGCCAAAGCCCAGGACCAAAATACCACTCGCATTGCTGACAGCCTCGCACAAGAACGCTTGAACGCCTGATAGCAAAAGCGCTGGTGCCCTTCGCTGCACCGGCGCCTTTTCTCGCATCAGCGGGCAGACTGTTGCTGTAAATCAATCGCCCTTTCTACCAATTGCTTGGACCACTCGACGAGGAACAGCAGATTCAGTAGCAGGTCACGTTGAGGGCCGAACTGATGCTCGGCGCCATTTTGAGCATTGGTAATTGCGCATTGCAGATAATCCGTTGCACTCAGCAAGGCTTCTTCCTGGGTCACGTCATTGCTCACGAGGAACATTTTTTTCTCGGGAGGGGTCGGAGAAACAGACGGTTTCAAATAATAATCGAGCGCCCGTTGGGTAGCGACGCTGTCTTTCAGGGATTCGAGCTCTGGATCGGGCTCGGTGTTGAGCGGGATTTTTGTTATCGGAGTCATGATTTACCTGCGCTTCAGGAAATTATCGATTCAGCAGGATAATCCTAGTACAAAAAGTACTTTAACGAGAAGTATAAATAGTACGATATGTGTATTGTTGCGCCGAATTCAATCCGTATTGTTCGGCAGATGGATAAATGGATCGCTTTAGTCAGAAAGAAATTGCGCGAGCTAAAACTCACGCAAGAAAAACTAGCCGAACGCGTCGGGGCTTCCCAGGGCGGGGTCGGTCATTGGCTCAACAAACGCCGTCAACCCGACTTGCCGACGATGAACAATGTGCTGCATGCCCTTGGGCTTGAGCACCTTGAAATCGCTCTGGTGATTCGTGAGCGCAGTGATGAGGGCGACACGCCTGGCGCTGACGAATACACCTATGAGATCACCTCGGCATTCCGTTACCCGGTCAGGGACTGGGTAACAGCCGGTCAGGTTAACGAGAAATTACAGCCCGGTTATGCGCCGCCCGGCACCGTCTTCGAGGTCAGCGATCACTACGCCAAAGGCGCAGCGTTCTGGCTGCAGGTGACGGGGGATGCCATGACCGCGCCGGTGGGGGTCAGCATCACGCAAGGGATGATGATTCTGGTTGATCCGGATCTCGAGGCCACCCCGGGCAAAATGGTGATTGCCCTGACGCCAGAGTCCGAGACGACCACTTTCCGTCAGTTGATCGAAGAAAGCGGTCAGCGTTACCTCAAACCCCTTAACCCGACTTATCCCAAAACCCTGTTTGATGAAAAATGCCGAATCATCGGCGTGGTGGTGCAGGCCACTGCCAAGTTCTAAAGCAGCTTGCAAGCCCTTGCAAAAAGGCGGGTACCGAAACCGGTACCCGCCTTTTTTCACTCCAGCTCGACCAGTGCCGAGCCTTCACTGACCATCTCGCCTTCCTCGAAGAACAAGGCTTTCACCACGCCTGCGTGGGGCGCGCGCAGGCTGTGTTCCATCTTCATGGCTTCCAGCACCACCAGTTGCGCGCCAGCTTCGACGCTTTGCCCCACTTCCACCAGTACCCGCACAATACTGCCGTTCATGGGTGCGGTCAGGCCGCCCTGAGCGGTGTGGCTGGCCTCTACGGCGCTGATCGGATCGTGCAGGCGTACGCACTGCAGTTCACCGTTCCAGCGCAGGTACAGCGCGGCAGCGCGGCGAATGGCCAAGTGCTGACGGCGGACGCCGTCCTGCTCGATGACCAATTGTTCGTCGCACAACGTTGCCGTGGTGCCACTGAGGTGGATGACTTGCTGCTCGCCATTGCAGGCCAGGGCCAGCAAGGTTTGTGCAGGCAGGCCGCTGCGAAAGCCGTTGGCGGTCGACCAGGGCGAGGCCGGGTCATCGTCGCGCACCCGCAGGGGCTGACTTTGATCGTAGGCTTCGGCGGCAGCAGACCAGAATGCTGTGGGCAAAGGCTCGGCAGCAGGCAGTAATTGTTCCTCGTAGCGCGGGATAAATCCGGTATCGAGTTCCGCTGCAGCGAAAGCAGGGTGGCCGATGATGCGGCGCAAAAAACTCAGGTTGGTTTTCAGCCCGCCAATGGCGAATTCATCGAGCATTGCCAGCAGGCGCAGGCGGGCCTGTTCGCGGTCTTCCCCCCAGGCAATCAGTTTGCCCAGCATCGGGTCGTAAAACGGTGAAACCTCGTCGCCTTCGCTGACCCCGCTGTCCACGCGACGGCCCGGGCCTGCGGCCGACTCGCGGTACACCTCGAGGCGCCCGGTTTGCGGGAGGAAATCATGGCTCGGGTCTTCGGCATACAAGCGCACTTCGATGGCATGGCCATTCAAGGGGACTTGCGCCTGAGTGATGGGCAGGGCTTCGCCGCGGGCTACGCGGATTTGCCAGGCCACCAGATCCAGTCCGGTAATGGCTTCGGTAACCGGGTGCTCAACCTGCAGGCGCGTGTTCATCTCCATAAAGAAGAATTCGCCTCGCGCATCCAGCAAGAATTCCACGGTGCCCGCACCTACATAGCCGATCGCCTGCGCCGCACGCACGGCAGACTCGCCCATGGCCTGGCGCTGTTCGACACTCAATCCCGGGGCTGGTGCTTCTTCCACGACTTTCTGATGGCGGCGCTGAATCGAGCAATCACGCTCATTGAGGTACAGGCAGTTGCCGTGCTGGTCGGCAAAAATCTGTATCTCTACATGGCGTGGCTTGAGCACATATTTTTCCACCAGCATGCGTGCATCGCCAAACGAAGACAGTGCTTCGCGCTGGGCGGAGGCCAGCGCCTCGGCCAGTTGGCTGACCTCTTCGACCACTTTCATGCCTTTGCCGCCACCGCCCGCAGTGGCCTTGAGCAGCACCGGGTAGCCGATGCGTTCTGCAGCGAGACGGAAGGTTTCCAGGTCCTGGTCTTCACCGTGATAGCCCGGTACCAGCGGTACGCCAGCCACTTCCATCAAGGCTTTGGCTGCGGACTTGCTGCCCATGGCATCAATGGCGCTGGCCGGTGGGCCAAGGAAAATCAGCCCGGCGGCTTCAATGGCGCGGGCAAAGCCTGCGTTCTCCGACAAAAAGCCGTAGCCGGGGTGAATGGCCTGGGCGCCGCTGGCCTTGGCTGCGGCGATGATCTTGTCGATTTTCAGGTAACTGTCGGCCGCTTTGCTGCCGCCCAGGTCCACACAGATATCCGCTTCGCGGCAATGCCGCGCATCACGGTCGGTGGCGCTGTGCACGGCAACGGTAGTGAGGCCCAGGGCTTTGGCGGTGCGCATCACCCGGCAGGCGATCTCGCCGCGATTGGCGACCAGAACTGAGGTAAGCAGAGAGGCGGTCATGGGCGCGGTTCCTGGGTCGATCGATCGGTTTGCCAACTGGGCGTACGCTTTTGCAAAAAGGCGCGCAAGCCTTCCTGGCCTTCAGGGCTGACCCGGATCCGGGCAATGGCGTTTTCGCAGTAGCGGCGAATGGCCAGGGTCGGTGCGCCGTGGCTGACTTCGCGCAGCAGGTCCTTGCACGAGCGCATGGCTTGCGGGCTGTTGAGCAGCAGGTTGTCGATCCACTGGGCGATATGCTGTTCAAGCTCGGCGGGGGGGTAGCACTCCGATAGCAAGCCCAGTTCCCGGGCCCGTTCGCCGCTGAAGCGTTCAGCCGTCAGTGCGTAGCGTCGGGCTGCGCGCTCGCCGATGGCCTGCACCACAAAAGGGCTGATCACTGCAGGTGCCAGGCCGATACGCACTTCGGACAGGCAGAACTGCGCGTCATCCGCGCCGATGGCCATGTCGCAGGCACTGATCAGGCCCAGCGCGCCGCCGTAGGCTGCGCCTTGCACAACGGCCAGGGTGGGCATTTTCAGCTTGGCCAGGTTGTACATCAACTCGGCCAGGTGGCGGGCGTCGTCGAGGTTGGTGTGGTAGTCGAGCTCGGCCGATTGCTGCATCCAGGCCAGATCGGCCCCGGCGCTGAAATGCTTGCCGCGCCCGCGCAGCACCAGAAAGCGCAGGGCAGGGTCGGCTTGTACGGCTTCCAGAGCCAGGATCAGCTCGCGGATCATCTCGGCATTGAAGGCGTTGTTCTTCTGCTCGCGGCTCAACCACAGGGTGGCAAAGCCCCGGGGATCGGTGTGCAGTTCGAGGGTGTTGAAATCCATCATGTTCGTCAGTCCTGAAAGGCTGTGGGGGTTACATCCGGAACACACCGAAACGGCTGGCTTCGACAGGGGCGTTCAACGCCGCCGACAGGCCCAGGGCCAATACATCGCGGGTTTGCGCCGGGTCGATCACGCCGTCATCCCACAAGCGGGCGCTGGAGTAATAGGGGTGGCCCTGATGCTCGTACTGATCGAGGATTGGTTGTTTGATCTCGGCTTCTTCGCGGGCCGAGAACGCAACACCATTGCGTTCGGCCTGCTCGCGCTTGACCTGCACCAGTACACCGGCTGCCTGTTCTGCGCCCATCACGCCGATCCGCGCGTTTGGCCACATCCACAGAAAGCGCGGGTCGTAGGCCCGGCCGCACATCCCATAGTTACCAGCGCCAAAACTGCCGCCGATAATCACGGTAAATTTCGGCACTTTGGCGCACGCCACAGCGGTGACCAGTTTGGCCCCGTGCTTGGCAATGCCACCGGCTTCGTACTTTTGCCCAACCATAAAGCCGGTGATGTTTTGCAGAAACACCAGAGGAATGCCGCGCTGGCAGGCCAGCTCGATAAAGTGCGCGCCTTTTTGTGCTGCCTCGGCAAACAGGATGCCGTTATTGGCCAGGATGGCTACCGGGTAACCATGCAAGTGGGCAAAGCCACACACCAGGGTGGTGCCAAACAGGGCCTTGAATTCATCGAACACCGAACCGTCTACCAGCCGTGCAATCACTTCACGCACATCAAAGGGTTGCTTGGCATCAGCCGGGACAATGCCGTACAGCTCATCACGGCCATACAGCGGCGCCAGCGGCGTGCGTTGTTGCACCTGGCCCAGTTTGCGCCAGTTGAGATTGGCCACGCTGCGCCGGGCCAGCGCCAGGGCGTGCTCGTCGCTGTCGGCATAGTGGTCGGCTACCCCGGAGATCTTGCAATGCACATCGGCCCCGCCCAGATCCTCGGCGCTGACCACTTCACCTGTAGCGGCCTTTACCAGCGGCGGGCCAGCGAGAAAAATCGTCGCCTGCTGACGCACCATGATGGCTTCGTCGGCCATGGCCGGTACATAAGCCCCCCCTGCAGTGCAGGAGCCCATGACCACGGCAATTTGCGGAATGCCCGCCGCGCTCATATTGGCCTGATTAAAAAAAATACGTCCAAAGTGTTCGCGGTCCGGGAACACTTCATCCTGACGTGGCAGATTGGCGCCACCCGAATCCACCAGATAGATGCACGGCAGACGGTTCTGCTCGGCGATGGTTTGCGCCCGCAGGTGTTTTTTTACGGTTAGCGGGTAGTACGAACCGCCTTTGACCGTGGCGTCGTTGGCCACAATCATGCATTCCACGCCTTCGACCCGACCGATGCCGGCGATTATTCCGGCAGCAGGAACCTCTTCGCCGTACACGCCGTAAGCCGCCAACTGGCTCAGTTCGAGGAAGGGCGAACCGCTGTCGAGCAGGCGGTCAATACGCTCGCGGGGCAGCAGTTTGCCCCGCGACGTATGGCGTTCCTGAGCCTTGGCGCCGCCACCCTGTTGCACCTGATCGAGCAGGGCGTGCAAGGCTTCAACCTGTTTGAGCATGGCGTCGCGGTTGATGCCGAATTCGGCCGAGCGCGGGTTGATCGTCGTATGCAAGATGGACATGGCTGCGCTCCTTAGCGGGTTTCGTTGAAGAGTTCGCGACCAATCAGCATGCGGCGGATTTCGCTGGTGCCCGCGCCGATTTCATACAATTTGGCGTCACGCAGCAGGCGTCCGGCAGGGAATTCATTGATATAGCCGTTGCCGCCCAGAATCTGGATCGCGTCCAGTGCCATTTGCGTGGCGCGTTCGGCGCTATAGAGAATGACCCCGGCAGCGTCCTTGCGTGTGGTTTCGCCACGCTCGCAAGCGGCCGCAACGGCATACAGATAGGCGCGGCTGGCATTGAGCTGGGTGTACATATCGGCGACCTTGCCCTGGATCAACTGGAATTCGCCGATGCTCTGGCCGAACTGTTTGCGGTCGTGAATGTAAGGCACGATCAGGTCCATGCACGCCTGCATGATCCCGGTGGGGCCGCCCGAAAGCACCACGCGCTCGTAGTCCAGGCCACTCATCAATACCTTGACCCCGGCGTTGAGGGTGCCCAGCAGGTTTTCTTCTGGCACTTCAACATCGTCGAAAAACAGCTCGCTGGTGTTGGAACCGCGCATGCCGAGCTTGTCGAAATGGCTGCTGCGGCTGAAGCCTTTCCAGTCGCGTTCAACGATAAACGCGCTAATGCCGTGTGCGTTTTTTTCCAGGTCGGTCTTGGCGTAGATTACATAGGTGCTGGCGTCCGGGCCGTTGGTGATCCAGGTCTTGCTGCCGTTGAGCACAAAGTGGTCGCCGCGCTTGTCAGCGCGTAGCTTCATCGACACCACGTCGGAACCGGCATTCGGTTCGCTCATGGCCAGTGCACCGACGTGTTCGCCGCTGATCAGCTTGGGCAGGTACTTGAGCTTCTGTTCGTGGGTGCCGTTGCGGTTGATCTGGTTGACGCAGAGATTGGAGTGGGCGCCGTAGGAGAGGGCAACCGATGCCGAACCGCGGCTGATTTCTTCCATGGCCACCACATGAGCCAGGTAGCTCAGGCCGGTGCCGCCGTATTCTTCAGGGACCGTGATGCCAAGCAAGCCCATGTCACCGAACTTGCGCCACATATCGGCCGGGAACAGGTTGTCCTTGTCGATTTGCGCCGCTCGTGGCGCCAGTTCGGCGGCAACAAAGGCCTGGACCTGATCGCGCAGCATGTCGATGGTTTCGCCCAGGGCGAAGTTCAAAGTCGGATAGCTCATGGGGCACCTTGGATCATTGTTCTTGTGGAGGCGTTTACTGCGTCGCCATTGATAACCTTTACGTTAACGTAAACTTGGCGGTCGCGACTGTCAACGACCTTTACGTTAACGTCAACTTAGGCCAGAGTAATTGCTATTCTTCAATTGAGCGGGCGCAGGTAGTGCGCCTTGTTCATGCTCCCAAAACAATCACAAGAGGAGTTGTCATGAAGCTGCAATCCGTCCCCAGTTACAGCCAGGGCGCGCAGGACAAGGCGCTGCTGGCAATGACCATCGGTCAGGCTTTTGACCGCACCGCTGCGCGTTACCCTGAGGGGGAAGCGCTGGTGGTGCGTCACCAGCAGCAACGCTTTACCTGGGCGCAATTGGCCCGGGCAGTCGATCTGCATGCCAGGGCGCTGCTGGCCCTGGGTTTACAGGCAGGGGATCGGTTGGGGGTGTGGGCACCCAATGGTGTCGAGTGGTTTATCAGCCAGTTTGCCAGCGCCAAGATCGGCGTGATTCTGGTCAATATCAACCCGGCCTACCGGCTTTCTGAGCTGGAATACGTACTCAAGCAGTCGGCGTGTCAGTGGCTGGTGTGCGCGGGGGCGTTTAAAACATCCGACTATCACGCCATGCTCCAGGAGCTGATTCCGGAGTTGGCCGAGCACTCGGTCGGGGCGCTTGAATGTGCACGCTTTACCGACCTGCGCGGTGTTATCAGCCTGGTCCCCGAACCGCCTGCGGGCTTTCTGCCCTGGTCGCAACTTGGCATATTGGCTGAGCAGGTTACGGTTGATCAACTGCATACCCGCGAAGCCAGCCTGCAGTTCGACCAGCCGGTCAATATCCAGTACACCTCGGGCACCACGGGCTTTCCCAAGGGCGCGACCCTTAGCCACCGCAACATTCTCAACAATGGTTATATGGTTGGTGAAAGTCTGGGGCTGACGGCTGATGATCGTCTGGTTATCCCGGTACCGCTCTATCACTGTTTTGGCATGGTGATGGGCAATCTGGGTTGCGTGACCCATGGCACGACGATGATCTACCCCAGCGAAGCCTTTGACCCGGGCCTGACCCTGCAAGCGGTGGCCGAGGAGCGCGCCACCGGGCTGTATGGCGTGCCCACCATGTTTATTGCCATGCTCGATCACCCGCAGCGGGCCGGGTTTGATCTGTCGAGCCTGCGCACCGGGATCATGGCCGGGGCCACGTGCCCGATTGAAATCATGCGTCGCGTCATCAACGAAATGCATATGGGTGAAGTGCAAATTGCCTATGGCATGACCGAAACCAGCCCGGTGTCGATACAGACAGGGCCAGCCGATGAGCTGGAATTGCGGGTAACCACTGTGGGCCGCACCCAGCCGCACCTTGAGAACAAGCTGATCGATGCCGCAGGCAACACCGTTGCCCGGGGTGAGATCGGTGAGCTGTGTACCCGGGGTTACAGCGTGATGCTGGGCTACTGGAGTAACCCGCAAGCGACCCGTGATGCCATCGACAACGAAGGCTGGATGCACACCGGTGATTTGGCGCAGATGGATGAGCAGGGCTATGTGCGCATCGTGGGGCGTAACAAGGACATGATCATTCGCGGTGGCGAGAATATTTACCCGCGTGAGCTGGAGGAGTTCTTTTTCACCCACCCGGCAGTGGCCGATGTGCAGATCGTGGGCATACCGGACGCCAAGTATGGTGAAGAGATCGTTGCCTGGATCAAGTTCCATCCCGGTCACGCGGCCAACGAACTGGAGCTGCAAACCTGGTGCAAGTCGCGTATTGCGCACTTTAAAACGCCGCGCTACTTCAAGTTTGTGGAGACCTTTCCCATGACCGTGACCGGCAAGATCCAGAAATTCAAAATGCGCGAGATCAGCATTCAGGAGTGTGTGCCGCGAGGCTGAAACCTTGTGGGAGCGGGCTTGCTCGCGATGGCATCACCGCGGTTTATCTGATAGACCGCGGCGACTGCATCGCGAGCAGGCTCGCTCCCACATGTGCATTGAAAATGTATCTGCGAAATCTCGAATTCCAGACAACACAAAGGGGAGCCGAGGCTCCCCTTTAATATGTCGTGCATGCTCTTTTTTTATTATTGAAGGGCGGTTTATTGTTGTTTTTGGAACTCACCCTTTGCTGCGTTTTTTTGCGACCCCCATCCGGGGTCAAGAGCAAACGTATTTTTTTGAGCGCTGATCCACTTTTATCACTGGCTATCAAACCCGTGATCCAACCTGTGCATGTGCTACCTGAAGGTAGTTTTATTTTTCTCTGCGCGGTTGCGAGGTGGCTTTTGGGCCCTCGGAAAAGCAAACCCTCTCCAAAAAAATCTGTTAGCTGCGTCTCTGCCGTGTTGTTTTTGTTATGTCAGAGTCGTTTCGTATTGTTTTTATTATGTTGCTGCGGTTTTTATTCTTGTTATGCCATAGAGATAGCAGGAGCCGTGCCAACTTTTAAAAAGCCTTTAAAATCAATACGTTATATTTTTAGGCAATAAAAAACCGGCCATGGGTATGGCCGGTTTGTTTCCGTGTTACTCGTTTGGGGTGAGGCGAGGTAACACCCCGGAACACTTTTCAGCCCTGACGGGCCCTGGCTACCCGGGATCCGGTAACACGGCCCAGCACCTTGCAGATGTGTTCACCGGCCAGTAACAGTTTGTCCATGTCCACCCCGGTATCGATACCCATGCCGTTGAGCATATACAGTACATCCTCAGTAGCCACGTTACCGCTGGCGCCCTTGGCATAAGGGCAGCCGCCGAGCCCTGCGATCGAGCTGTCGAACACCGCGATGCCTTCCTGCAGGCTGGCGTAGATATTCACCAGTGCCTGGCCGTAGGTATCGTGGAAATGCCCGGCGAGTTTTTCCCGTGGCACCCAGGCTGTTACCGCCTCGAACATCGTTCGCGTGGCCGTTGGTGTACCGGTGCCAATGGTGTCGCCCAAAGACACCTCGTAGCAGCCCATGGCGTACAGTTCTCTGGCTACCTGCGCGACCTGTTGCGCACTGACCTGGCCTTCATAAGGGCAACCAAGCACGCAGGACACATAGCCGCGCACGCTGATGCCATGCTGTCGTGCCGCTTCGATGATGGGCACGAAGCGCGCCAGGCTTTCGCTGATCGAGCAATTGATATTGCGTTGCGAGAAGGCTTCGGATGCGGCGGCAAATACCGCGACTTCCTTGACCCCGGCCGCCACGGCATCTTCAAAGCCGCGCATGTTCGGTGCCAGGGCACCGTAGACCACCCCCGGCTTGCGCCGGATTTGCGCAAAGACTTCGGCCGAGCCGGCCATTTGCGGCACCCACTTGGGCGAGACAAAGCTGCCGACCTCGATATAGCCCAAACCGGCGTCGGTCAGGGCGTCAACCAGTTGCACCTTGTCGGCGACGCTGATGGGTTGAGCCTCATTTTGCAGGCCGTCGCGCGGGCCTACTTCTACCAGGCGCACATGGGTTGGAAGTGTCATGGGGGATCACCGTCTGTGTGGGGTAATACCCTGTGGGAGCGGGCTTGCTCGCGATGGCATCGACGCGGTATGCCAGATACATCGCATTGTCCGCATCGCGAGCAAGCCCGCTCCCACAGGGTGTATCAGCGTCTAATTGGCAGCCTGGCTATTAATGGTTTGCTCCAGCGCCTGGATACAGCGTTCTTCGGCGGTATCGAGCTCCAGCTGCATTTGCTGGATATCCAGTAACTGCTGTTCCAGCTGTTCACGGCGCTCGGCGATTTTGGCCAGCATGCTGTTGAGCTGCTTCTGGTTGCCGCTGGTGGGGTCGTAAAGCTCTATCAGCTCGCGGCATTCGGCCAGGGAGAAGCCGATGCGCTTGCCGCGCAGGATCAATTTCAGGCTGACTTTGTCCCGTGCCGAATACACCCGCTCCTGGCCGCGTCGCTCGGGGGCGAGCAGGCCTTGCTCTTCATAAAAACGAATGGCGCGGGTGGTAATGTCGAGCTCGCGGGCAAGGTCGGAAATACTGTACGTCTGGCTGCTCATGGGCGGGCTCTGGAGGAATCGTGTGGTTAAACTAATGCGTGGTTGACGTTTACGTCAAGCAAGCTGGCAGCTTCGGATTTCTGTTGTTGCTGGCACAGCTCGATCAATTGCTCGCGCATCCAGCGATTGGCCGGGTCTTGCTCGGTACTTTCGTGCCAGTACAAATGGGTTTCCACATTGGGCAACTCGTTGAGGGGCAAGGGCACAAAGTGCAAGGCATGGCGGCGGGCGAAACGCTCGGGCACGGTCATTGTCATGTCGGTTTGTTGCAGCACATTGGAAGCCATCAGGTAATGCTGGGAGCGCAGGGTGATTTTGCGTTGCAGGCCCATTTTGCCCAGTGCCAGGTCCACTTCACCCAGGCCATTGCGTCGGGTCGAGATATGGATATGGGTCAGTGCCAGATAGTCATCGAGGCTCAGGGCTGCCTTGCCGGCCAGTGGATGGCCCTGGCGCATGGCGCACACATAGCGGTCTTCCATCAGCTTTACATGGCGCACCTGCGGGTCGGTATTGAGCGGCGCATCCACCGCAAAATCCAGGCGTCCGGCCGCCAGGTCACTGGTGGTCTCACGCCTGTGCGAGAGAAAACTTTCGACCACCACCGATGGTGCCTGACGCCGCAGGCGCTGGAACAGTGGCGGTAAAATCACGGCCTCGGTCAGATCGGTCATGCTGATGCGGTAGGTCTTGTTGGCTTGCAGCGGGTTGAAGGTGCGGCTTTCCTGCACCGACACGCGCAACAGCGCCAGGGCGCTGCGCACCGGGCTGATGATGTTCTGTGCCATGGGGGTTGGCACCATGCCCTGGGCGGTGCGTACAAACAGCGGGTCGTTGAAACTCTCGCGCAATCTCGCCAGGGCATTGGACACGGCTGGCTGGGTAATACCGATAATTTGCCCGGCGCGGGTCAGGTTGGCTTCGGTGTAGATGGCATCGAAGACGATAAACAGGTTGAGATCGACCTTGTTCAGGTTCATGGCGCAGGGCTCTTGTTATGAGTGATGGGCAGCGGCTGAATCATATATTGCTTATGAATGGTAATACACGCTGTTAATAGGTGGCGCAAATAAAGGGTGGCTGTTCTAGCATCGCTTATCACTTTTCGACATTCCCGGTAAAAGGTAGCCACCCATGGATTTCGCTTATTCCCCGAAAGTTCAGGCACTGCGCGAGCGTGTAACGGCGTTTATGGACGCTTATGTTTACCCGGCGGAAGCGATTTTCGATCAGCAGGTGGCTGAAGGTGATCGTTGGCAGCCGACCGCGATCATGGAAGAGCTGAAAGTCAAAGCCCGGGCTGAGGGCTTGTGGAACCTGTTTCTTCCCGACTCCGCACGGGGTGCCGGCTTGACCAATCTGGAATACGCGCCCCTGGCTGAAATTATGGGTCGCTCGATGTTGGGTTCGGAGCCGTTCAATTGCTCGGCTCCCGACACCGGCAATATGGAAGTGCTGGTGCGTTATGCCAGCGCGGCGCAAAAACAGCAGTGGCTGGAGCCGCTGCTGCGTGGCGAAATCCGCTCGGCGTTCGCCATGACCGAGCCGGACGTGGCCTCATCGGATGCCACCAATATGGCTGCCCGTGCTGTGCGCGACGGTGATGAATGGGTGATCAATGGCCGTAAATGGTGGACTTCCGGTGCCTGTGACCCGCGCTGCAAAATCATGATTTTCATGGGGCTGAGCAATCCCGAGAACCCGCGCCATCAGCAGCACTCGATGATCCTGGTGCCCGTCGATACGCCGGGGGTAAAAATCGTGCGGCCATTGCCGGTGTTCGGCTACGACGACGCGCCCCACGGCCACGCTGAAGTGCTGTTCGATAACGTGCGTGTGCCATACGAAAATGTCTTGCTGGGCGAAGGGCGCGGCTTTGAAATTGCCCAGGGTCGCCTTGGTCCTGGACGTATTCACCACTGCATGCGTTCGATTGGCATGGCCGAGCGGGCATTGCAACTGATGTGCAAACGCGCGCTGGGCCGCACCGCATTCGGCAAACCGCTGGCGCGCCTGGGCGCCAATATCGACAAAATTGCCGACTCGCGCATGGAGATCGACATGGCGCGGCTGTTGACCCTTAAAGCGGCGTATATGATGGACACCGTGGGTAATAAAGTGGCGAAAAGCGAAATCGCCCAGATCAAGGTAGTCGCCCCGAACGTTGCCTTGAAAGTGATTGATCGGGCAATTCAGATGCATGGCGGGGCAGGGGTTTGCGGGGATTTTCCGCTTGCCTATATGTATGCCATGCAGCGTACGTTGCGCCTGGCCGATGGCCCGGATGAAGTGCATCGGGCAGCGGTGGGCAAGTTTGAGCTGGACAAGTACGCGAAAAATCCAGGTTAACCACACTCCTGTGGGAGCGGGCTTGCCCGCGATGCAGGCAATGCGGTGTGTCAGCCATTGCGCAGTGATGCCATCGCGGGCAAGCCCGCTCCCACAGGTAGTTTGTTTTACTTAATACACCCACACCTCAACCCGACGATTCTTGAGGCGGCCTTCATCTTCGGTGTTGGCCGCCACTGGCATTTGTGCGCCATAGCCGCGAATTTCGCGCAGTACCACGCCACTTTTAACCAGTTCGCGACGTACCGCCATCGCCCGCAATTTCGACAGTAGTTGCGCTCGCTCCGGGTCATCCTTGGGGTCACCAAAGCCCACCAGCGTTACTTCCTTGTTGAGCTTGCCGTTGGCTTTCAGGTAGTCGACCACGCGCAACAAGTCCTGACGCGCCTTGTTGTCCAGTGAAGCGCTGCCTTCTTCAAAACGAAAATTGACTGACAGACGCTGTGCCTGTTTCGTCAGCGTTTGGTAGTCCTGTGGCATATGTGCTCCGGGCAGAACGCTACCGGCCCGCACGCTTTGCGCCACAAAACCGTTTTGCGCGACGATGGCCTGGCCTTTAGCGCTTTGGGTGAACGTCACCAGTGCCTTGGCCCAAGGGTTGTTACTAACGGCAGGCAAGTAGAAAAAAAGCCGCCGCGACAACGGGTAATCCTCGCTGGCAATCAGGCTGGTGAGTGGCAACATCGGCTGAGATGCGCCGTCGACTATGGCTACCGCCCTGGCCTCACGGATATAAGGCAAACCGATAAAACCAATGGCTTGCGGGTCGTGACTGACAGCATCAGACAACTGTTCGCTGGATTCGAAGCGTTGCGCGGTACTGCTCAAGGCCTGCCCGCTGCGATTGAGGACCAGTTCTTTGAACGTCTCCCAGGTGCCGGACTGATCATCGCGGGCATATAAATGAATCGCACCGCCGGTACCGCCCAATTGCTCCCAGCGGCTGATCTGGCCGCTGAAAATCTGCGCCAGTTGTTCGGTGTTGAGTTGAGTGAGCGGGTTGCGCGGGTGAAGAATGATCGCCAGGCCATCGATGGCGATGACCTGCTCGGCGTCAGGGCTTTTCAGGTCGCCCAGACGCTCAAGATCGACCAGCTCGCGATCCTTTACCGGCCGCGATGAGGCGACCATATCGGCTTGCCCGGTAGCAAGGGCGGTGAAACCAGTGGTCGATCCGTGGGCGGCGACATCCACACGAATCCGCCGGCCCTGGGCGTCGGTGCCGACAATACTGTGCTCGTTGGGCGGGATCACCGGCACGCTATGGATATCATGCAGGCCTTGCTCGGCGAGCATGGCTGCCACCAGTGCCGGGCCGAGGTTGGCGCCGATGGTGTTGGAGCCCTGGATACGCAGGTCGGCAGCAATGGCCAGGTTGGCCATCGCGCATAACAGGGTCAACGACATAAAGCGCAACATCGGCGGGCACCTTCCTGGAGCCATAGAGATGGCTGCAATTTAAGTCAGAAAGGTTGCAAAATGATGAAAGACTAGTCGGTTGTGGGGGCGGGCTTGCTCGCGATGCAGGCGCTGCGCTCTGTCAGGCTTGCCGAGGTGATGCCATCGCGAGCAAGCCCGCTCCCACGATCAGTTCAGCTCAATTCCAGCCAGATCGGCGCATGGTCTGACGGCTTTTCCATGCCGCGCAGGTCATAGTCGACGCCCGCTGCCTTGATCCGTGGCACCAGTGCCTGGGAAGTGAGGATCACGTCAATGCGCAGGCCACGCTTGGGTTCGTCTTCAAAACCGCGGCTGCGGTAGTCAAACCAGCTGAAACGGTCGGCCACGTCCGGGTGCAGGTAGCGGAAACTATCCACCAGTCCCCAGCCCTTGAGGCGCTCCAGCCACTCGCGCTCTTCCGGCAAAAAACTGCACTTGCCGGTTTTCAGCCAGCGTTTGGCGTTGTCCGGGCCGATGCCGATGTCGCAGTCCTGCGGTGAGATATTGATATCGCCCATCACCACCAGCGGTTGTTCATTGCTGAACTGGCTCTCAAGCAAGTGTTGCAAATCGCTGTAGAAGCGCTGCTTGGCCGGGAATTTGGTCGGGTGATCGCGGCTTTCTCCCTGTGGGAAGTAACCATTCATGATGGTCACCGGCTGGCCGTTTTCGTCAGCGAAAGTGCCCCAGATAAAACGGCGCTGGGCGTCTTCTTCGTCGCTGGCAAAGCCTTTGTGCAGTTCCAGAGGCGCCTGGCGCGAAAGCAGGGCAACGCCGTAATGGCCTTTTTGACCATGAAAGTGCACGTGATAACCCAGCGCTTCGATCTCGGCGAGCGGGAACTGGTCGTCATGCACCTTGGTTTCCTGCAGGCCGATCACGTCAGGCTGATGTTTCTCGATCAGCGCTGCCAGCTGATGCGGCCGAGCGCGCAGGCCATTGATGTTGAATGAAACGATTTTCATGGGCGGGCAGTCCTGAGCAAAACTGCGATGCTAGCGGACTGTCGCCTCAGCGGCCAGCGTGCAGTGGGGCAAATGCACTGCTAACGTAGGATGCACTTGGTCATGATTGAACTGTTGTGGCCCTCGGGGGTTCGTACGCATAAGAAGCGCCGCTATCCAGGCAGCGCCGGGGAGTTGATCGCATGACGCAAACATCGAACGCCACCAGTCAGATCCAGTTGCTCGACAGTGGCTATTCAAGAGAAGCGCGTTCGTTGTTGTATCAGGCTTATCGCCATGAACCGACGTACCGCTTTCTGTTCAATGCCGATCGCAGCGGTTACGAACAACGGGTTCGCGCTACGGTGCGGGAACTGGTCAGGCAGCATTTTTTTCAGGACTTGCCCGCACTGGGGTTGCTGGTCAATGACCGGCTGGTGGGTATTGCCCTGATTGCGCCACCGCAACGGCGCCTGGGGATTACCGAAAGCTGGGCCTGGCAGTTGCGCATGTTGCTCAGCACCGGTTTGAACTGCACGCGGCGCTATCTGGATTTTCACCAGGCGGTGCAGGCCTGCGTTCCGGGGGATGCGGTGCATATGCTGCCGCTGCTGGGTATTCACCCCGAATTCCAGGGTTTGCATTACGGTGAGCAGTTGCTTGAAGCGGTGCATAACTGGTGCGCAGAGGACCAGCATTCCGAAGGCGTGGTGCTCGACACCGGTAACCCGCACTACCTGGAATTTTACAAACGTCAGGGCTATGTGCAGATCGGTGAAGTCGCCATTGGGCCAGTGGTGGAGCATGTGTTCTTCCATGCCAACCCGCAGGTGTCACATACAGCAACGGCTTAAACACGACTTTTTGCCCGTTGGCGCGCTCTATGAGCACCCCAGCCCGTGATAGCATCCGCGCCTATGAAGTTCCCAGGAAGATTTACCAGTGGTGTTGTCCTGCTGCTCAGCAGTTTTGCGGCCTTTGCCCAAAGCGAGTTGGTGGTCAAGGTCAAACCGGCAAACGACGCCCTCAAGGCCAATGTGGAAGGCTATATCGGCAGCCTCGGCGATCGCGACGAGAAAGCGTTATTGCGTTTTCAGCGTGGCGCGCAGGAGCAGGCCCTCAAAGCTTCCCAGGCCTTGGGTTACTACCAGCCTACGATAGAAGCCGAGGTCAAACCCGGCGATCCGCCGCGCCTGGTGTTGAGCATTGATCCCGGCGAGCCGGTGCATCTGCGCAACGTCAATGTGCGCGTTGAAGGTCCGGCCGCTTCGCTCAAGGCCTTTCAAATCCCCGCCAGTGATGATCTGAAGCCGGGTGCAGTGCTCAACCAGGGCAACTACGAAGACGCCAAGCGCCTGATCCAGAACCGAGCCCTGCGCTACGGTTTTTTCAATGGCAAATTTACCCGACACGAACTGCTGGTCGACCCCAAGGGCGGGTTTGCCGATATCAATCTGGTCTATGAAAGCGGGCCGCGCTTTTTGCTTGGCAAGGTTAGCTTTGCCGGTGATGCACCCTTCGACCAAACCCTGTTACAGCGCATGGTGCCGTTTACCCCGGACACTCCGTACGATTCGGAACTGGTCGCCGAGCTCAATCAAAACCTGCAAAGCAGTGGCTATTTTGAAGTGGTACGCGTCGATGCCGCGCCAAGCACTGCTGTGGGGCAGGTAATTCCGGTCGACGTCGATCTGGAAACTCGCAAGCCGCGAACCATGACCCTGGGCCTTGGCTATTCGACCGACACCGGTGCCCGGGGCAAGGCCAGCTGGATGCGGCACTGGGGCAACCCACGTGGCGACAGCTACGGCTTTGAATCCGAAATTTCCCAGCCCAAGCAAAATATTGGTGCCTGGTATGACATCCCGCTGGACCCGCCGCTGACCGACAAACTGCGCCTTGCCGCGGGCTATCAGAATGAAGAAATCGCCAACACCGATACCCTGAGCAAATTGCTTACGGTCGGCCCCGAATGGCACAGCAAACTGGATAACGGCTGGACCCGTGTTGTGTCGCTCAGATGGCAGCACGAAGAATACCGCCTGGGCGATGACTCGGGCCTGAGCACCTTGCTGATGCCGGGCGTCAGCTATTCGGTCTTGCGCAGCGACAACCGCATCGACCCCAGCCACGGCTATAGCGTGACCACGGATATGCAAGTGGCCAAGCAAGGGTTGCTGTCCGATACCAACCTGTTCCATGGTGATGTGCAATTCAAGGCGCTGACTACCTTGTGGGAAAAACACCGCTTTTTGGGGCGGATTCAGTTTGGTGGAAGCGCCACCAACGGCTACAAATCGATTCCCCCGTCCTTGCGTTTCTTCGCCGGTGGCGATCAGAGCGTGCGCGGCTATGACTATCAAAGCCTGTCACCGAAAAACTCCGACGGCGATCGTATCGGTGGGCGTTACATGCTCGCCGGCAGCCTCGAATATCAATATCAGTTCGCTGAAAAATGGCGCTGGGCGACTTTTGTCGATCAGGGCAATGCATTTAACACACTGGACTTCCCGAGCCTGAAAACCGGGGTCGGTGTGGGTATTCGCTGGATCTCCCCGGTTGGCCCCATACGTCTGGATCTGGCCCATGCGCTGGATGACGATGGCGGTGTCCGTTTGCACTTCTCGATGGGGCCAGAACTGTGATTCGTGGTTTGAAAATAGCGGGCCTGGTGGTGTTGGCGTTGGTGCTGCTAGTAGTTGTCAGTGTGGGCGTCATACTCGGTACGCAAGCGGGCAGCCGCTGGGTACTGGGGCAAGTACCGGGCTTGCAGGTGGATAATTTTGCCGGGCGCCTGGGCGGTCAGTGGGGCGCCGATCATCTGCTCTGGGAGCATGGCACCAGCCGGGTCGAGGTGGATCGGCCGATCTTTGCCTGGTCGCCGGGCTGCCTGATGCGCATGACCCTGTGCATCGATCAGTTGCAGGCCGAGAAGATCAGCCTGCAATTCCCGCCGAGCGAAGACAGCAGCAGCGGCCCGATCAGCCTGCCAGAACTGAAATTGCCGCTGGCGATTGAGGTCGGGGTAGTCAAAGTCGGCAATGTGCTGTTCAACGGCATTGAGCAGCTCAAGGGCATGCAGATGTCGGCGCAGTGGACAGCCAAGGGCTTGCAGATTGATTCGGTGCAGGTCGAGCGCGAGGATCTGAATGTTGAATTGTCCGGCTTGCTGCAACCCAATGGCGACTGGCCGTTGACCTTGCAAGGTAATGTCAGCCTGCCTGCACCGGGTGACAAGCCGCTGGCGGTGGTGCTCAAGGTTGATGGCAATCTGCGCAACACCCTCAACCTGGCGGCCGACACCAGCGGGTATCTTACGGCGCACCTGACGGGCGAGATCCAGCCATTGGCGGATAACCTGCCCGCCCAACTGAAAATCACCGCCGAGCCGTTCAAGGCCAGCCCTGATCTGCCGGATACCCTGATACTCAATCAGCTTTTGCTGACGGCCAAGGGTGATCTGAAAGACGGTTATGAATTGAATGGCAGTGCCACATTGCCAGCTGAAAAAGAACCGGTAAACCTGCTGCTCAAAGGCCGGGTAGATGCCAAGGGTGCGCAAATTGCCGCCCTGGACCTGACCGCCAATCCACAGCAACGCCTCAAATTGTCGGGGCAAGTGGACTGGCAGGAAGGCTTGAGTGCCGAAGCTAAAATCGACTGGCTGGAATTTCCGTGGCACAACCTGTACCCGGTGATCGACAAGCCTGATGTGGATTTGCGCACCTTTGTCGGGGAAGTGTCCTACCGCGATG
Organism: Pseudomonas sp. B414; assembly: GCF_055408445.1. Taxonomy (NCBI): domain Bacteria; kingdom Pseudomonadati; phylum Pseudomonadota; class Gammaproteobacteria; order Pseudomonadales; family Pseudomonadaceae; genus Pseudomonas; species Pseudomonas sp. B414. Next base: position 194,263 of record NZ_JBUZTQ010000006.1, read on the forward strand.
GTAACTACCTGGGCAATTTCAAGGCCGACCTCGATGGTCCTGCTGGCAAGTTCAGCCTCAGCAGCCCGTTCAGTGGCGATCTGGGCAAGATCTTCCTGCCGCAGCTCAAACTGGTGGCGGGGCAGGGCAAGGCCGAAGGGCACGTCAATGTGCAGTTTGCCGATGGCGTGGCCTGGGACACGGCGCTGGATCTGAGCGCGATCAACCCGGCGTACTGGGTGGCCGAATTGCCGGGTACTCTGGCAGGGCCGCTACGCAGCAAGGGCTCCTTTAAAAATGAGCGTCTTGAGGTCGATGCCAACCTTGATCTCAAAGGTCGCTTGCGCGGCCAGTCAGCGATGCTGCAGGCCAAGGCCACCGGTGCGGGCGAGGCCTGGACGGTGAGCGCGCTGGATATTCGCCTGGGCGATAACCGCATCAATGGTAGCGCCAGTCTGCAGCAGCAACTCAAGGCCCGCCTTGATCTCAATATGCCGCGTCTGGGCCAGTTGTGGCCCGAACTGCGTGGTCAGCTCAAGGGCCGTGTTGATCTGGACGGTACGTTCAAGGCTCCGCAAGGCAAGGTGGAGCTCAATGGCCAGCAACTGGCATTTGCCGACAACCATCTGCAAAGCCTGACCCTGGATGCCAGCCTCGACCGTAACCAGCGTGGCCGCATTGATCTTAAAGGCAGCGGTATCCGCGCCGGTGATACCGAACTCGGCGTGCTCACGGCCAACGGCAGTGGCGATATCAAGCGCCAACAGCTGAAACTGGCCCTGCAAGGGCCAATGCTGCAGTTGGGGCTGGCACTGGATGGCGTTCTGGATAAAGACAACTGGCGCGGGCGTCTGGTCAGCGGTGACGTCAAGGCCGGTGGCCAGGACTGGGTGTTGCAAAACCCGGCGCGGCTGGAGCGTCTGGCCGATGGCCGGCTTAATCTGGGCGCGCAGTGCTGGATCTCGGGCCCTGCCAGCCTGTGCAGCGAAGAGCAGCGTCTGGTGCCTGATCCGAAGTTGCGTCTGCACCTCAAGCAGTTTCCCCTCGACAGCCTGGCACAGTGGTTGCCCAAGGATTTTCAGTGGCAGGGCCAGCTCAATGCTGATTTGCTCCTGGACCTGCCTGCCAGCGGGCCCAAAGGCCAGATCGTGGTGGATGCCAGTGGCGGCACGTTGCGTTTCAAGGACAAGGGCCAGTGGCTGGACTTCCCGTACCAGGCGTTCAAGCTCACCAGCAACCTGACGCCCAACCGGGTCGAGTCACGGCTCGACTTTGACGGTGGCAAACTGGGGCAGTTAATGCTGGCGGCGCGGATCAACCCGTTGCCCAAAAGCAAACCCATTACCGGCGAGTTCCGCCTGACCGGGCTGGATGTGTCGATGATTCGCCCGTTTGCGCCGATGGTGGAAAAGCTCACCGGGCAGTTGAACGGTTCGGGGACGATTTCCGGTGCATTACTGTCGCCCCATATCAATGGCAACGTGGCCCTGAGCGGCGGTGAGATATCCGGGCCGCAATTGCCGACCAACTTTGAAAACGTGCAGCTGTCTGTGGCTATCAATGGTGAGACGGCGCTGATCAACGGCGGCTGGACCAGCGGCGAGCAAGGCCAGGGCAGCGTCAGCGGCAATGTCGCCTGGGGCCAGGCGATGGCGGTCAACGTGCTGGTCAAGGGCAATCATCTGCCGGTGACGGTGGAGCCTTACGCCAAGCTGGAAGTGGCCCCGGACCTGAGGATCTCCCTTAATCCTGACAACACCTTGTTCATTGCTGGTCGGGTCAACGTCCCCAAAGGTGAGATCGTGGTTCGCGAATTGCCGCCTTCAACCGTCAAGGTTTCGGATGACACGGTCATCGTGGGCCAGCAAGCGGCTGATGAGGCCGCACCGATGCAAGTCGATATGGATATCACGGTGGTAGTGGGGCAGGAGCTGCTGACGTTCTCCGGCTTTGGCCTGAACGCCGACCTCGCCGGGCAGGTGCATATAGGCAACAACATGGACACCCGTGGTGAGTTGCGCCTGAACAACGGCCGTTACCGTGCCTATGGCCAGAAGCTGACCATACGCCGGGCGCGTTTACTGTTTGCCGGGCCAATCGACCAGCCTTATCTGGATATTGAAGCCATACGCCAGACCGACGACGTGATTGCCGGGATTCGCCTGACAGGCAGTGCAGAACAGCCCACTACGCAAATCTTCTCGGAGCCGGCCATGAGTCAGGAACAGGCGTTGTCTTACCTGATTCTTGGGCGTCCGCTGACAGGCACCGGGGAAGATGAAAACCTGCTGGCGCAGGCCGCGTTGGGCCTGGGCTTGATGGGCAGTTCGGGGATCACTACCAGTCTGGCCAACCACCTGGGGCTCAAGGACTTCGAGCTCGACACCGAAGGCAGCGGCAACAGTACGGCGGTGGTGGCCAGTGGCAAGATCAATGAACGCTTGAGCGTGCGCTACGGCGTTGGCGTGTTTGAACCGGCCAGTACCATTGCCCTGCGTTACAAGTTGAGCAAACGGGTGTATGTCGAAGTGGCGAGCGGTTTTGCCAGCTCGCTGGATATTTTCTACAAGCGGGATTTCTAACGTGCTGTGAAACAGCCTCATTTTGTGGGAGCGGGCTTGCTCGCGATGGCATCACTGCGGTTCGTCTGCCAGACCGCGTCGCCAGCATCGCAGGCAAGCAAGCTCCCACAGAATGTGTGGTGTGAGTAGCGTCAGAGTGTCAGCTGCTTCATCGTCTCCTCGCCATAGCGCAACCCGGCCACGGCGTTGGCCGGGAATATCCCTTGCAGTGCCGCCAGCTCGCTGGCGCTTAGCTTGACCTCCAGCGCGGCGACATTTTCCTGCAGATACTTGCGCTGCTTGGTACCCGGGATCGGGATCAGGTGATCGCCTTGAGCCAGCACCCATGCCAACGCCAATTGCCCGGCAGTCACGCCTTTTTCGGCGGCCAATTCTTGAACCTGTTTAACCAGTAACAGGTTTTTGGCGAAGTTCTCACCTTGAAAACGGGGATTGAAGCGGCGGAAATCGTCTGCGGCAAAATCGTCCGCAGTTTTCAGGGCTCCGGTCAAAAAGCCGCGCCCCAGCGGGCTGTAGGGCACAAAGGCAACCCCCAGACGCTGGCAGGCCTCAAGGCAGCCATTTCCTTCCTGGTCGCGGCTCCACAGTGAGTACTCACTTTGCAGCGCACTGATCGGGTGCACCTTGTGCGCACGCTCAAGAGTGCCAGCCGAGGCCTCGCTCAGGCCCAGATAACGAACCTTGCCAGCCTTGACCAGTTCGGCCATGGCGCCAACGGTTTCTTCAATCGGCACGTTCGGGTCCATGCGGTGCTGGTAGTACAGATCCAGGGTTTCAACCCCCAGACGCTTCAGGCTGCCCTCGATGGACTGGCGAATGTACTCGGGGCGTCCGTTGATGGCGCGAAAGGCCGGGTTGGCCGGGTCGCGCACAATGCCGAACTTGCTCGCCAGAAACACCTGCTCGCGTTTGCCGCGAATCGCCTGGCCGATCAGTTCTTCATTGCTATGGGGGCCGTAAATATCGGCGGTATCGAGCAGGTTGATGCCTAACTCCAGAGCGCGGTGCAAGGTGGCCACGGCTTCGCGGGTGTCGCTGCCGGTGGTGTAGAAGTCGGTCATGCCCATGCAGCCCAGGCCAATAGCGCTGACCTGCGGGCCGTTTTTACCAAGTTGGCGCGTGTGCATGCCAAGTGCTCCTGAGTGGGTGTAGGTCTATTCTTAATCTAGACAGTGGCAAGATAAACCGGGTAAAAGCACCATCACTGTTCGGATTTTCTAAACAATGGAGGGGCTATGGACCGTTTCAACGCGATGCTGGTTTTCACCCGCATCGTTGAGCTGGGTGGCTTTGCCAGGGCTGCCGATAGCCTGCAATTACCTCGCGCGTCGGTCACGGTACTGATCAAACAGCTGGAAGCGCACCTTGGTGTGCAACTGCTGCATCGCACCACCCGCCAGGTCAGTCCGACCCTGGACGGCGCTGCCTATTACCAGCGCTGCGTCAGCTTGCTGGCGGATCTTGAAGAGGCCGAGGGGTTGTTCAAGAGCAGCCAGCCCAAGGGCACGCTGCGGGTCGAGATGCCGGCTGCCGTGGGGCGTCTGGTGGTGTTGCCGGCGTTACCCGAATTTACGCAACGCTATCCGTTGATCGAGCTGGAAATCGGCCTTAACGACCGTCCGGTGGACCTGATTCGCGAGGGGGTGGATTGTGTGATCCGCGGTGGCTTGACCATGGACGACTCGCTGGTGGCGCGCCCTCTGGTGCAAATGGATCAAGTCACCTGCGCCAGCCCCGGCTATTTGCAAGCCCATGGCGTGCCGCACTCAATCGAGGATCTGAGCGGGCATCAGGTGGTGGAGTATTTTTCCAGCGTGTCGGGCAAACGCTACGGGCTGGAGTTTCAGATGGGCACCGAAGTGCGTCTGGTCGACTTGCCCAAACGACTGGCCGTCAACAGCGCCGAGGGGTATCTGGCGGCTTGTGTGGCCGGGTACGGGCTGGTGCAAACACCGCATTATCATGTGGCGCAACTGGTGCGTGAAGGGCGTCTGCAAGAAGTTCTCAGCGATTTTTTACCGCCGCGCCTGGCGTTGACCGCCCTGTATCCGCAGCACCGGCAACTGTCGCCGCGGGTGCGGGTATTTGTCGACTGGTTAGTGGATCTTTGCGCCCGCCCTGCAAGCGGTTTTCGTCGACCTGTGGGCAGCTAAACCCTGTTTGCAGTGTAATATGGCCCGCGGTTCAAGGCGGGCCCGCCCGCAATCTCGACATATTGGCGACATTTTTCGATTTTTTGCCTTACTTTCAGGAACAGGTTATGACCCCTTCGCAGCGCTTGAAATACTCGATTTTGATTTCACTGGTGGTTCTGGGAATCATGTTTGGTCTTTCGTACATGCAAAACGCCGGCATGATCACCGAGAAAATGTTCCAGTACATCGCCATCGGCGTGGCCGTGATTGTGGTGGTGATCAATGGCGTGATGCGCCGCAAGACCAAGATTTAAGCCTCAATCCTGCCTGTCAAAACTGCTTCAGCCTGTGGATGCAGGCTGTAGCTCTTGTCGCTGTTGAGCACCACCACCCCTTCGCTGCAAAGGCGCTTGAGTACTTCGCGCACACTCAGAAATGACAGTGGAATATCCAGCGCCTGCAAGTGGCTGTGCATGCCACGCACCCCGAGCCTGCGATCGTTGCCGGCCGCCGTCAGCAGCGCGTCAATGACCTTGAGTCGCACCAGGCTGGTACGCAGCCCGAAACACTTGAGCAAGTGGCGGATCCGTTCGTTGCCCTGCAAGGGAGCCAGCGCTTGCAGCAATCCGGGGTCGGGCTGGAAAGCTGCTTCGCGATGCTGGTGGCTACCGTCCGTTGGTATCTGGTTCTGCATGCAAAAAACTCCTTTTCAGAGCCTGATCAGGAAAAGAAAAAAGTGCTCTTACTTAACTAGACGAATGAGCGGCAGAAATCATGAACATTGGAATGTAGAAATTTTGTCGTGAATTCGTCTCAATCGCATGCGCGACCAGTGTGGGCGGGGGTTTGCAGCGATTATTAAATTTTTTTAATCGATTACGATGACAAACGGTTTTTACCGGGCTGGACGGGCGTTCAGTACCGGTTGACCTTCGCTATTGCGGCTCAGATACACCGGCAACACCTTGGGCAGGGCGGTCACCAGGTGGTTGATTTCCCGGGTATTGAACACGCCACCGATGCGCAACTTGCCGGTGGCACTGTCGGCCAGCGAAAGGGGGAGCTCGAGATAGCGGTTGATCAGGGGCAGGGCGTCGGCCAGTGACAGGTTGTCCAGCACCAGCTTACCGTTGCGCCACGCCAGGTCCGGTGAATTGGCAGCGGTCTGACTGATCTGTGCGGCGTAGTCGCCCGCCTTGTAGCGGGCCTGCATTCCCGGTTCCAGGCGCAAGCCGTCGCCACTGAGGTTCTTGTTGCTGGTGACCAGCACCGAGCCTTCCAGCAGCGTGACCTTTACCTGATCCTGATACATCCACACATTGAACTGGGTGCCGGTGACCCGCACCTGTCCCTCTGCGGCCTGGACCAGAAACGGGTGGGCAGCATCGTGGCTGACCTTGAAAAAGGCTTCGCCCTTGCTCAGGCTCACCTGGCGTCGGTCCTTGTAATTGCTGAAGGCCAGTTGTGTGCCCAGATTGAGCTCGACCTGGCTGCCATCGGGCAGGGTTACGGTTTGCGTGCTGGCATCGGCGCTAAAGCGCTCATAAGCATTGGGCACCCAGCCCAGTTGCCAACCGCTGTATGCCGCTACGGGCACTGCGAGAAGGGTGATGGCTGCGGCCACGGCAAAACGCTGCCAGGCACTGCGACGCGGTACTTGGGGTAACGGGATCACCCGGGCTGGCACCGGCGCGGAGCGTGTCAGGTGCTCACTGACCCCCCAAATATCCAGCATCGCTTCATATTCAATGGCGTGCACGGGGCTGGCGTTTAGCCATACCACGAAAGCTTCACGTTCCGCGTTGCTGCAATCGGGCTCGTGCAAACGCATGCACCACTGAGCCGCAGCTTCGGTGATGACATCGTTTTCGGCTTCTGTGTGGTGCGTTTCTCTCATGGGTTCTTCCCGGTTTTGCGCATTCTACCCCCCTGCTGGAGTTAACGAGAACATGAGCCATGTCAAAACCACGTCAATTAGCCCGATGGCCGGGATTTTCTCTGCTACGGTTGTTCCAGTCACATTGAGTACCAGACGCAACATCAATTAATGGAGTTAAGACAATGTTGAAGAAAACCTTTGCTGCTGTGATCACGACTGCTGCTTTGTTGAGTGCCGGTGCAGCGATGGCTCAGGCTGATCCGAACTGGGCGTTTTCCAAAGAACTGGTTGAAGTGCTCAAGAACAAGAACGGCTACACCGTGATCAAGAAAATCGAAGCCCAGGACCCGGCTGCCGGCATCTGGAAAGCTGAAGGGATCAAGAAGGTCGACGGCCTGGAATACGAAATTGTTTTCGATTCGACCGGTAAGGTGATTTCCGAGAAGAAAGACTGATTCTCGTCACCCGGAACGCATTGCCCGCTGAGCGTTTCAACCCGGCCCTGATCGTATGTTTGACAGGGTCGGGTGTTTTATCTTTTCACTTCAATTGCAGTGCCAGCCATTGCTCCCGGGTAATTTCCCACAGCTCGCTGCTAAACCTGCCGCTGACAAAGTCACTTTCCGTGCTTCTCACCAAACGCATCCCGCCCCGTTCCGAGATTCGTCGCGAACCCACATTGGGTGCCGCTTTGGGTACTCGCATCCGTTCACGGCCCAAGGTCTGGAACCAGTAGCTATCCACCGCCCTGCAAGCCTCGCTCATCAAACCCTGGCCTTGCCATTGCGGTGCCAGCCAGAACCCCCGGTTATTGTCGATGGTATCCATCAGGCTGATGCTGCCAATCAGTTGGTCGGGTTGTGACAGCAAGCGAATCGTCCAATGCCACTCTTCGCCACGGGCCATAGCCGGTAAGGCCACGTCACGCAGATAGTTCAATGCGCCATCGTCCGGGTAGGGCCAGGGCACGAGCGCGTTCAGGTAGCGCACGACTTCCCAGTGGGCAAAGCGTTCCTGGATAGCTGGCGCGTCGCTCAGGTGCAGGGGTTGCAGTATCAGTCGCGAGGTACGGAGAGTGGGTGGGGGCTGCATCGAGGGTGGCTCCTTGCCATTGATTTGAGTCGAGAGTACCGCGCAATGCCACCCATAAAAAAGCCCCCGCTAAACGGAGGCCTTGTGTCGATCGTTACATCAGGCGCAGGTATTAGCCATTGCTGCAACCGTTACCCATCACGCGGTACTCAAGTATATGACGCTGACCTTGATGGTCTTCATAGGTCATTTGTGCGGGTACCACTTCGCATACATCGGCCGCGGGGGACACGCTGATAACTTTGGCAATATCGAGGTCGGTGGCGTAAGTGTAATGTTCGACAGCGGGTTGTTGTTGCGCAACCTGAAGTTCGTCAGCCGCAGCCAGTGTTGAACAACCCATCAGTGCAAGAGCAATTAAATATTTCATTGTTGAGACCTTAAATCAATCAAGAATCACTGACTTCGATTGCCGTCGTGGCGGGAGAAGTTGCGGAGTCGTTTGGGTAAGTGACGCCGCACGAAGTACCGTGCCCTGTTTCAATGTTGCGTTGAGGGATGAATCTAGAATACGCCCTCGACGTATTTATTATAGTCAAAAGATCGCCAAGCAGTTTTTCCGGATCAGTAACAATCACTGCTTTTCAGGGGTGCACAACGAAAAAGCCCCCCTCAAAGAGGGGGGCTGGGGTCGCGTCCGTGCGTACAACCGTTGAGACTTAATGTGTGCTGCAACCATCACCCATGGCCTGATACTCGATAGTGTGGCGTTGACCCTGGGAATCTTCATAGGTCATGGTCGCCGGCACGACTTCACATACATCGGGCACAGTGGACATGCTGATGACGCGGGCAATGTCCAGTTTGGTGCCGTAGCTGTACTGTTCAACGGGCGGTTGCTGAACAGTGGAAGTTTCACCAGCAATAGCAAAAGTTGCAAAGCCGGCAAGTATAAGAGCAAGTAAGTTTTTCATATATATGGCCTCTAAAGTAATCAAGATGTAAAGCTGACTGACTTCATTTGCCGATGAGACGGAAGAAGTGACGGAGCCTGTAAAAGGATCAGGTGCGTACGAAGTACCGTGTATCAAGGTCAAACGATGTGCGAGTTATGTGAGTAAGGTTACGCTTTTCCAACAAAGTAAAAATACCTGATCGCAAAAGGCTCTGTTACTGCTCGGGTAACAATGTGGTGGCATTGCCGTTTTTTTCAAGTGCCTGGGCTCTCTCCTTGCTGGCATACTGGCCTCTCAGATTCAGGAGCCACTCATCGGTATGAATGTCGAGTCCCCCCTTAATGCGTATCAACAGGCTATCGAGCAGCAGGGTTTTGTCCATGACCCGGCCCAATGGGTGGCTGTCCAGGCGCTGCAACACTGTCATGAGGCATTGCACTCAGGGGCGAAGTCGGTCGATGGCGTGTATTTGTGGGGGCCAGTGGGCCGAGGCAAGACCTGGTTGATGGATCGTTTCTACCAGAGTTTGCGGGTGCCGGCCCGGCGTCAGCACTTTCATCACTTTATGCAGTGGGTGCATCAGCGTCTGTTTCAACTGACTGGCACGGCAGACCCGCTCAAGACACTGGCCAAAGGCCTGGGCGAGGAAGTGAAGGTGCTGTGTTTTGACGAGCTGTTTGTCAATGACATTGCCGACGCGATCATTCTGGGGCGCTTGTTTCAAGTTATGTTCGATGAAGGCGTGGTGCTGGTGTGTACCTCTAACCAGCCGCCGCACGATCTCTATGGGCATGGCTTTAACCGTGATCGCTTTGCCCCCGGAATCACGGCGATTCTCCAGCATATGCAGGTAATGCCGGTGAACGGAGTTGAAGATCACCGCCTGCACCCTGGCATTGCTCATCGGCGCTATTGGGTGACTGAAGAGGGCCAGCCAAGCGCAATTGAACCGGTGTTCCGGGATCTGACCCAAGGCCAGGTGGTGTCTGATCAGCCTATTGCCGTGGGCCATCGTTCGTTGAATGTGGTGCAGGCCAGTGATGTGGTGCTGTGGTGCAATTTTCACGAGTTGTGCGAGCAACCGTTGGCGGCGACCGAATTTATGCAGATTTGTGACCGCTACAAAGTGATGTTGCTCAGCGGCGTGCCCTGCCTGAGTGCCGAGCAGCGCGAAGGCAAGATTGCCCGTGGCACCGAAGACGGGGCAGTGAAAGTCGAAGCGGGGGACCGCGAGCTGCCGCAGTTGTCCAAATACGATGACAGCGTGCGGCGTTTTATCGCGCTGATTGACGAATGCTACGACCGCAAGGTGCCGGTGTGCATCGATGCCAGGGTACCGATGGATCAGCTCTACACCCAGGGTTACCTGGAGTTCGCCTTTCGCCGCACCTTGAGCCGTCTGCAGGAAATGCAGTTGCAACGCTTTGGTGTTCAATAATCCGTACTGAAATCTGTAGTCGCTGACGAGCGGAGCGAGGCTGCGATTGAGTACGAAGCAGTCGTGTGTGCTGATTGTCCCTAGCACCGTATGACGCCGCTCGCAGCCTTCGTTCCTCGTCAGCGACTACAGGTTTTCCTGATCAATCCCACAGCGGCGCAACGCTTTGCGGGTTGGTCAGGCGGTGGCCGCGATCCAGTGCCGCAATCTGCGCCATATCCTCATCGCTCAGTTTCAAATGGCAGGCCTTGAGGTTGCTCTCAAGGTTGGCGCGTTTGGTCGACGATGGAATCACCGAGTACCCCAATTGCATGGCCCAGGCCAGTGTCACTTGGGCCGGGGTAGCGTTGTGGCGATCGGCAATGGCCATGATCACCGGGTCATTCAGCACTTCGCCGTAGGCCAGGGTCATGTACGAGGTGATATGGATGCCCTGGCTCTGTGCGAACTCCACGACTTTGCGGTTTTGCAGGTAGGGGTGCAGTTCGATCTGGTTGGTGGCGATATGTTCTGCGCCAACGGCAGCAATGGCTTCTTTCATTAGCGCGATGGTGAAGTTCGACACGCCAATCCGTTTGGTCAGGCCCAGCTTTTTGGCTTCCAGCAATGCACCCATAAATTCTGCCACCGGCACTTCATTGTTCGGTGATGGCCAGTGAATCAGGGTCAAGTCGAGGTGATCGGTGCGCAGTTTTTTCAGGCTGTCCTGCAGGCTTGGAATCAACTGGTCCCTGGCAAAATTGCTGACCCAGATCTTGCTGGTGATAAACAACTTGTCGCGAGCCACATCGCTTTCGGCAATGGCCTGGCCGACATCGTCTTCGTTTTCATAGATCTGGGCGGTGTCGATGGCACGGTAGCCCAAGTCGAGGGCGTTTTTGACCGAGTCGATAACCACCTGGCCTTTAAGACGGAAAGTGCCGAGGCCGAATGCTGGAACTGTCATGGATAACTCCTTGGTGGGCGTAAGAATGAGGTCGAGTATCCTCGCCCTTATCCTTGGGAAAAACCGCCAGCCAGGCAAAGCACTCTTGACCACAGGTCATGAATCACGCTCCAGGATTGTTCCAGCCCCCACCCAATGCCTTGTACAACGCAATACTGGCCTGCAGCCGTGACAGGCGCAGCTGTAGATGCTGATCCTGGGCCTGATACAGCGTGCGCTGGGTTTCCAATACCGTCAGCAGCATTTCGGCTCCGGCCTGGTAGCGATTTTGTGCAATGTCGAAGGCCAGTTGGGCTTGCTTGAGCTCTTCGTCTTGCCACTGACGCTGCTGGTCCAGGCCGTTAGCGTTATTGAGCGCTTTTTCAACGTCGGCAAAGGCGCTGATGATGCTCGCTCGATAGCTTTGCAGGAGTTCTTGTTGCTGTGCTACGGCCTTGTCGCGTTCGGCACTGAGGCGGCCATTGTTGAAAATCGGCGCTGTTAGCCCGGCAGCAAGGTTGTAGAGCGGGCTGCGCAAGATATCGTTGAAACTGTCGGAACCGGAGCCCAGGCTCGCACTCAGGGTCAGCTTGGGCAGCATGGCGGCGCGGGCGACAATAATATCGGCGCGGGCGGCGACCAGTAGGGCTTCGGCGCGGGCGATGTCCGGGCGCCGCGTCAGTAATTCGCTGGGTAGCCCGCTGCCGATTGTTGGCCAATCCAGTTGGGTAAATTGCGTATTGTCCAATGTCAGATTTTGTACGGGCTTGCCGAGCAGCGCGGCGAGGGTGATTCGTGCTTCCCGAGCCTGTTGCTCAACCAGGGGTACCTGCCGTTGCTGACTGGCGACCAGGCTTTTTTGCTGGGCCAGTTCCAGGGTTGTGGCCGATCCTGCGTCATGGCGGGTTTGCACAATGCCTAACACGCTTTGTGCATTAGCCAGGTTGAGCCTTGCAATACGCGACTGCTCATCCAGGGCCAGTGTTTGTACGTAGCTGCTGGCGACACCACTGAGCAGGGTCAGCTCCACCGTGTCACGGTCAAACTCACTGGCCTTGAGCGCCTGCCGCGCGCTATCCCGTGCCGCCGCTTTGGCACCCCAGAAATCCACCTCATAGCTGGCGCTCAGGCTGGCGTCGAAGTAGTCCACGGCCTTGTTGCCACTGCTGGCATTCACTTGTTTGTAGCTTTTGCCATGGAGCCGTTTCTCACGCTTGCCGTTACCTGCAAATGTCACTTCGGGCAGCAAGGGGGCTCCGGCGATTACGGCAGATGCCTGGGCCTGCTGCACCCGCGCCATGGCGCCAGCCAAATCATAACTGCCAGCTCGCGCCTGGCTGATCAGGCGATCCAGTTCAGGGCTGCCAAACTGCTTCCACCATGCTTGGCTGACCTGCTGGCGGGCCGCGGTGTGCGCCGATTGCCAGGCCGCTGGCGGCACTACGTCATTGCTGTCAGGAGGGATGGACTGGCTGCACGCCCCCAGCAGCAGGCACAGGGATAAAAGGCTTAATGACGGCTTCATCGTTGGGTTATTCACTGGTAAGGGCCGTGACCGGATCGAGCCGGGCAGCTTTGCGGGCGGGCATAAAGCCGAAAGTTACACCGGTCACCAGCGCGCAACCAAAAGCACCGATTATGGCTATCAGCGAGAACCCTACGGCAACATCGAACAGCACCAGTACGCCGCCGACGATAAAGGCCAGGGCAACGCCCGCTACGCCACCGACCACCGAGAGCATCAAGGCCTCAGTCAAAAATTGACGCAGGATATCGCGCTGTCGGGCGCCGGTGGCCATGCGTATGCCAATCTCGCGAGTGCGCTCGCGAACGGTCATCAGCATGATGTTCATCACCCCGATACCACCCACCAACAGGGAGATGGCAGCAATCGAGCCGAGCATTAGTGACAGTGTGTTGCTGGATTTGCTTACGGCCTGGATCATCGCCGCGTTATTGAAAATTTCGAAATCGCGCTTGCCGTGGTGCAGCTTGAGCATCAACTGCTCGATGGCCTGTTCGGCTTGCTGGACTTTGCTGGCGTCGGCGGTGGCGATGACCACGTACTCCGGATTGTGGGAACCGAACAGGCGCACACTGGCAGCGGAATAGGGCACGACGATACGCGAGTCGCCGTCCATCTCGCCGGAGCTGGCGCCTTTTTCGGCCAATACACCGACTACGCGAAATGGCACGTTTCCCAGCAGGATGTACTGGCCTATCGGGTTGGGGACATTCTTGAGCACTTTGTCCCGCACTTTTTTGCCGATCACCGCCACTGCGGCGGCAGCGTCTTCGTCAGCCTGGGTGAAGAAACTGCCTTGCACCACTGGCCAGTTGAAAATGGCCGAAAAGTCGATGCCATTGCCGCCGGTGTACATCCTCTCGTTGACGTTACCGTAGCGCACGCCAATTTGGTTGCCGTTGACGGGCATGATCATTTTCACTTGCGGTAAGGTCGACAGGGCGGCCACGTCATTAAGGGTCACGATTCCCGGTGCAGCTCCAGGGCTTGGCGGCATTCCGCTCAGATAAATGATGTTGGCACCAAAAGCAGCCATCTCTGACATGATTTGGCGTTTGCTGCCTTCACCCACGGCCAGCATCACGACTACCGAGGCAACACCGATAACGATGCCGAGCAGGGTCAGGGCGGTGCGCATGCGGTTGATCCACATGACGCGCCAGGCTGCGCGGACGGCATCGACCAGTTCGCCCTTCCAGGCGCCACGGGCTTCGCTGCCCTCGTTCAGGCGCTTGCGCAAATCAGTGGCCTGCAGGGGGTTGTCGGTTGCCGGTGGGGGTGTGCCATCGGCGCTGTCGTTGATGACTTCTCCGTCGCGTATTTCGATGATCCGGTTGGCCCGCGCCGCCACTTCGCGGTCGTGGGTAATCAGGATGACGACGTGGCCCTGGCCCGCCAGTTCGTCGAGCAGGGTCATGACCTCGGCGCCGCTATGGCTGTCGAGGGCACCGGTGGGTTCGTCGGCGAGGATGATATGCCCGCCGTTCATCAAGGCACGAGCGATGGAAACCCGCTGCTGCTGCCCGCCAGAGAGTTGATGCGGGCGGTTGGCCGTGCGCTCGGCCAGGCCCAGGCGGTCAAGCAGGGCGGCTGCGCGGGCGTGGCGCTCGGCTGCTGGTGTGCCGGCATAGATGGCCGGCATTTCGACGTTTTCCTGGGCCGAGGCCGAAGGGATCAAATGGTAGCCCTGAAACACAAAGCCGAAGGCTTCGCGCCGCAGCCAGGCCAGTTCGTCGCTGTCGAGGCGGGCGACGTCTTCGCCAGCAAACAGGTAGCGCCCCGAGGTTGGGCGGTCAAGACAGCCGAGGATATTCATCAAGGTTGATTTGCCCGAGCCCGAGGCACCGACGATGGCGACGAATTCCCCGGCATGAATCGACAGGCTGATGCCTCTGAGTACGTGAACTTCAGGGGTATCGCTGCCGCCGTAGACCTTGCAAATCGATTGCAGGTCGATCAAGGGAGTGGGCATTCAGCCTCCGTTTTCGCTTGCGGGGCCGACCAGCAGGTGATCGCCCTCAGTCAGCCCGTCGAGGATCTCGACCTGCAATCGGTCGCTGATGCCGGTACGAATTTCGCGAGGTTCGATCTTGCCGTTTTGGGCCACCACGTGAGCGCTCTGGCGGTCACCATCAGGGAGACCCTGCAACGCACTGATGGGCGCCAGCAACACATTCCTGGCCTGGCTGGCGACGAAAAAGACCTGGGTGGTCATTTCTGCCATCAATGCCTGATCGTGGTTTTCCACATCCAGCAGCACGGTGTAAAGCACCACACGGCCGCTGCCACTATTGCCTGAAGAACTGTCGCCACCCTGGCTGGCCTGGTTGAGTGGTTTGGGTGGCACGGGGAGGATCTGGCGCACGGTGCTGTCCCAGCGCCGGTTACCTTTGCTCAGGGTGGTGAACCAGGCTTGCATCCCAGGTTTGAGATGGCCGATATCGGCTTCCGAAACCTCAGCCCAGACGGTCATTTGCGAGAGTTTGGCGATGCGCAGAATCAGCGGTGTTTGCTGCTGGGCATTGAGGGTCTGGCCTTCGCGGGCATCCAGTGCCACCACGGTGCCGGTCATGGGCGCGTAGATGCGGGTGTAACCCAGCTCTGCTTCGTCACTGAGCGAGCTGGCCTGGGTCTGACGGATCTGGGCTGCAAACATGTCGATCCGTGCCTGGGTGGTGCGGACCTCGGCGTACGCAGCTTGCACATCTTCTTCGCGGGTGGCGCCGCCTTTGGCAAGTTTTTGCTGACGCTGGAATTTCTGTTTCGCCAGATCGTGCAAGGCGCGCTGCTCTTGTAGTTGAGCCTTGAGATTCTCAACGGAGAAGCGGCTGGCATTGAGCTTGGCGGTCTGGATGGCCGGATCGATTTCGACCAGCAACTGGCCCTCTTTTACCTTGTCACCGGGCTCGACATGAATCTTGAGGATTTGCCCTGATGCCTGGGCACCGACATCCACATATTTGCTCGGACGCAGGGTGCCAAGTGCGGTCACGCTGCTTTCAATGTCACCACGGGTAACAGGCACAGTGGCATAGGCTTCGCGCCCCGGGTTCATATAGGGCCAGGCCACGAAGGCCGCAGCCAGGAGCAGGCAAAGGCTGAAGAGCAGTATGCGACGGGTCTGTCGAGGGCGTTTCATGCAGGGTTCCGGCCAATGGAAATCGGCCCGTCGTCATCTCGTCGGGCCAGAATTCCCCGCGCACATGCGGTCGCCAGAACGACAGGCACGGGGAGCTGTTGTGTAAACGAAGATAATAACGAGGGATTTAGGCGTGCACCCGAGATCTGTCTTGCCGAATATTTCGAGGGCGTTTCAGGGGGTGGGGGCTTAAATCTATATGAGAATTACTATAAATTACATCTACACAAGTGCCATCATCACGCCGCTATCCCATTAGATCTGTTGCTGCGCTCATGGAGTGCTGCCGTTGTTGCTGCGGCCAGGAGTCCTGTTGGAAAACTACTATCGCGAACTGATGGGCTTTTTGAGTGCCAGGCTGGGCAATGCCCAGGCGGCCGAAGATGTGGTGCATGACGCTTATGTACGAGTACTGGAGCGTGCCAGTGCTGAGCCGATTGAGCAGCCACGTGCGTTCTTGTATCGCACAGCGCTGAACCTGGTGATCGATGGGCATCGGCGCAGCACCTCTCGTCAAGTCGAGCCTTTGGAGGTGCTGGACACCGAAGAGCGTTTTTTCAGCCCCTCGCCGCAGGTGTTGATGGATCATGGCCAGCGTCTGGAGATGATACAGCGAGCACTGGCCGAACTGCCTGTGGCGTGTCGTGAGTGTTTTCTGCTGCGCAAGATCGAGGGCTTGTCTCACCCTGAAATTGCCGAGCGCCTTGGCGTCTCACGCAGTGTGGTCGAAAAACATATCGTCAACGCCATGAAACATTGCCGGATTCGCATCAGGCAGTGGGATAACGCCTGATATTTGTGTGAATGTCGGGCTTTATGTCATTTGGGTGGTGAAACTGAACTCCACCTGAAGAACTTTCTGATTTGCACAACGGAAGTATTCCTACGGTTTACTCTTCGAACGTCGCGCATAAGCAGCCGGCGTCTTGATCGGGGCTGTTCTGACCCGACTCTGGAAGTCCACTTATAGACACTCAATCGTATGTGATAACGCCCTCATTGCGGCATGTCGCACCTGTCGCATGCGCGTGCCAGTTACGAGACAAACCATGAACGACGGTTCCAGATCAACGCTGCCTGCTTAGCCACTCTGCGTGGGGGGAGCGCAGGCGGCGCAGGAGTAGCACCATGAAACTCTCCCTGAAAGAATTCTTTGCCGGCTTTTTGCGTACCCGCCATTTCGGCCGGCACTTCCGGCGTCTGGCCTTGCTCGACAGCCTGACCAATACCACGGTCAGTCGAGAAGTGCCGCCGACGCTGGCGCAGACGCTGGTGGCCGCCGCCAACAGTGACAGCGTGGCCCTGATCGACAATCTTGGCACTCATACCGACGGTCTGAGCGAAGCGGAAGTCGATCTGCTGCGCCAGCAATACGGCCTCAATGAGGTTGAGCACGAGCAGCCGCTCAGCCGTTGGGTGCATTTGTGGCATTGCTACAAAAACCCGTTCAACCTGTTGCTGACCCTGCTTGCCGGTGTGTCCCTGGCCACCGATGATATCCAGGCGGCAGTGGTGATCAGCACCATGGTGGTGCTGTCGACATTGCTGCGCTTTTGGCAAGAGGCCAAGTCCAACAAGGCGGCGGACGCACTCAAGGAAATGGTGAGCAACACCGCAACCGTAATGCGTCGAGACTTCGGTGCCGATGCCTCACCAATGTTCGGCAAGTTCTCTGGCGCCGCCCGGCAGATCAGGGGCGCGCAGCGTATTGAACTGGCGATCAAACAGTTGGTACCGGGTGATTTGATTGTGTTGTCAGCGGGCGACATGATCCCGGCGGATTGCCGGGTGCTGAGTGCCAAGGACCTGTTTGTCAGCCAGGCGGCGATGACGGGCGAGTCGATGCCGGTTGAGAAGTTTGCCCGTCAATTCGACAGCCAGACCTGCAACCCGCTGGAGCTGGACAATATTCTGTTTATGGGCACCAACGTGGTGTCCGGGGCGGCCACGGCAGTGGTGCTGACAACCGGTAACAATACTTATTTCGGGGCGCTGGCGCAGCGGGCCGGTGCAACCGAGCGCGGTGCGACTTCATTTCAGACCGGGGTCAACAAAGTCAGCTGGTTGCTGATCCGTTTTATGTTTGTGATGGCGCCGCTGGTGCTGTTTATCAACGGTTTCACCAAGGGTGACTGGACTGAAGCGCTGTTGTTCGCCTTATCTGTCGCAGTGGGTCTGACTCCAGAAATGCTGCCGATGATCGTGACCTCGACCCTGGCCAAGGGCGCGGTATTTTTGTCGCGCAAAAAAGTCATCGTCAAACGTCTCGATGCGATCCAGAACTTTGGCGCAATGGATGTGCTGTGCACCGACAAGACGGGCACCCTGACCCAGGACAAGATCTTTCTGGCCCGGCATGTGGATGTGTGGGGGCAAGAATCTGACGACGTGCTGGAGATGGCCTACCTCAACAGTTACTACCAGACTGGGCTGAAAAACCTGCTGGATGTCGCGGTGCTGGAGCATGTCGAAGTTCACCGCCAGTTGAACGTGGGCACGGCCTTTAAAAAGGTCGATGAAATCCCGTTCGACTTTACCCGTCGACGTATGTCCGTGGTGGTGGCCGAGCAGGATCAACCCCATATGCTGATCTGCAAGGGGGCTGTCGAAGAAGTGCTGTCGGTGTGCAAGAGCGTGCGCCACGGTGAGTTGGAAGAAGCCCTGGATGATGAGCTGCTGGTACGTATTCGGAAGGTGACTGCGGCATTCAACGAAGAGGGGTTGCGTGTCGTGGCCGTGGCTGCGCGCTCAATGACTGAGGGGCACGACACCTACAGCCAGAACGATGAGCAGGGGCTGACGCTGATTGGCTATGTGGCGTTTCTGGACCCGCCCAAGGAGAGCACCGCGCCTGCACTTAAGGCCTTGGCCGAACATGGGGTTGCGGTAAAAGTCCTTACCGGTGACAACGAATTGGTTACGGCCAAAATTTGCCGTGAAGTAGGCCTGGAGCAGCAAGGCCTGCTGATGGGCAATGACATCGAGCGCATGAGTGATGCTGAACTGGCGGATGCGGTGGAAACCACAAACGTCTTTGCCAGGCTGACGCCGACACACAAGGAGCGCATTGTGCGTTTGCTCAAGGCCAACGGCCATGTGGTCGGCTTTATGGGTGACGGGATCAACGATGCGCCAGCACTGCGAACGGCGGATATTGGCATATCGGTAGACAGTGCCGTGGATATTGCCAAGGAAGCCGCTGACATCATCCTGCTGGAGAAAAGCCTGATGGTGCTGGAGGAGGGCGTGCTGGAAGGGCGCAGAACCTTCGCCAACATGCTCAAGTACATCAAGATGACCGCCAGTTCGAACTTCGGCAATGTGTTCTCGGTGCTGGTGGCCAGTGCGTTCATCCCCTTCTTGCCGATGTTGCCCATGCAATTGCTGGTACAGAACCTGCTGTATGACATGTCACAAATTGCCATCCCGTTCGATAACGTCGATGAGGAAATGCTGAAAAAGCCGCAACGCTGGCAGCCTGCTGATGTAGGGCGTTTCATGCTGTTTTTTGGACCGATCAGCTCGGTCTTCGACATCTTGACCTTTGGCCTGATGTGGTATGTGTTCCAGGCCAATACACCTGAGCATCAAACCTTGTTCCAGTCAGGCTGGTTTGTGGTCGGGCTGCTGACTCAAACACTTATCGTGCATATGATCCGCACACCGAAAATTCCGTTCCTGCAAAGTCGTGCAGCCATGCCGTTGATGGTGATGACGGGGGTGATCATGGCCGTGGGCATTTTCCTGCCAATGGGGCCTTTGGCTGGCTACTTCAAGTTGCAGGCGTTGCCGCCGCTGTACTTCGTGTTCTTGCCCATGATTTTGCTGGCCTACATGTTGCTGACCCAGGCAGTGAAGGGGTTCTATATTCGCCGGTTCGGCTGGCACTAAGCCGCAACTTTCGCATATGACCGGATAAAACTAATTATCCGGTCTTTGGATCCATTTTTTTAAGAAAAAGCCTACAACAAAGATAGTTAACCCCCTACTCGCCGACAGCCTCCGATTGGCGATCATCCGCGCCTCATTTTTAAGGGGCTTCAGCTCTTGGCGTCTAAATATCGGGGTCTCTTGAGATGTTTAAAGCAGGATTTATCCTATACTTTTTATGTCACTTGTTAGGTTGTTTTTACGGGCTTTTGCCTGTTGTACCTATTCAAAACGATATGTTTTCGCCTGATATACGCTGATGCCCGGCTTACTGTCGGAGGGTTAAAAATATGAAAGTGTTGATTGCAGATGATCACTCACTTATTCGGTCAGCGATGAAATCGCTGATGGAATCGCACGGCTATGAGGTCGTTGCCGAGGCGGCGAATGGTACCGATACGGTTCAGTTGGCGCGTCAACATGATGTGGACTTGATCATTCTGGATATCACCATGCCGGGGCTGGATGGGCTGGAGGTGATCAATCGAATCAGGGCCTCGGGGCTTGAAACCCGGATTCTGGTACTCACGTCACAGTCACCGCTGTTTTATTCCCAGCGTTGCATGAAAGCCGGTGCGGCCGGGTTTATCACCAAGAGTCAGGATCTCACCGAGTTGTTGCGGGCCGTCAAGGTCATCATGGACGGCTATACCTTCTTTCCGTATCTGGCGGCCAGTTCAGTGCGTAACAGTGATGCAACCATGAGTGACGTTGAGCTGATTCAGCACTTGTCGGCGCGGGAGCTATACATTTTGCAACAACTGGCCCGAGGTTTGAGTAACAAGAAGATTGCCGAAGACATGATTCTGAGCAGCAAGACCATCAGCACTTATAAGGCACGCTTGATTGAGAAGTTGAATATAAAGTCAGTGGTTTATCTGGCTGATTTTGCCAAACGCAATGATCTGATTTAATTGAAAATCCTCGTCAGTCTGGGACTCATCGGGGTGTTGGTCCTTGGGCAACCCGATGCTTTCGCCGAACCGCCTGCGCAAACATTGCACCTGTTGGGGCGCTCCAGCGTCGAGGGCTACAGCGTGATGCTTGAGGCATCAGACAAGCAATGGCTCAAGCAGCACGGGCCGTTGCGTCTGGGTACCTCCGCACCTGATTACGGCCCGTTTGACCTGACCGTCAATGGTCAGGACTTCGAAGGCCTGACTGCCGACTACGCGCAATTGCTCTCGCAGTTGCTGCAAGTTGACATAGTGGTCAGGCGCTACCCTTCAAGACCGCTGGCGATAGAAGCACTCAAGCGCGGCGAGCTGGATTTGTTGAGTAGCTCCAACGGGTTTGAGGCGCAAGAACCAGAGCTGGTATTAAGCCATCCCTACGCAGACGATTCGCCTGCCTTGGTGACGCGCAGTGGCAACCGGGCGCGGCCGCCTGTCGATCTTGCGGGGCAGCGAGTGGCCATGCTTGATCACTATTTGCCACCGCAAAAGGTCAAGGACTTTTACCCCAAAGCCACCTTGCAACTTTACCCTTCGACCCTGACAGCCATCGGCGCTGTGGCATTTGGCCAGGCCGATGTTTACCTCGGGGACTTTATCAGTGCCAATTACCTGATTCACAAGAACTACTTGAACAACGTTCAACTGGCCGATTTTTCACGGCTGGAAGACAACCCTTTCTCTTTTTCCCTGCGCCGCGATAACCCGGATCTACTGCGCATCGTCAATGCTGCACTGATGGCGGTACCCCCCAGTGCGCGCATGACCATCCTGCGGCGCTGGAGCTCGGACGGACCGCAAATCAACAACCCCTGGCGCTTTAATCCCACACCCTACGAACAACGCTGGATGGCTGAGCACCCGCGACTGAGAGTAGCGATCAATGATCAATTTTTGCCGCTGTCATTCTTTGACGAACAAGGCACATTCAAGGGCTTGATTGCTGATCTGTTAGCCAACATCAGCGCACGCACCGGCATTCAGTTCGAGGCTGTGCGCGAAAGCACGGTGGCGGGGGTCGTCGGGCTGGTCAGCTCGGGCAAGGCTGATGTGTTGGGGGCTGTAACGAGCAGTACCGCCCGGGAAAATCAACTGGGTTTTACCCGGCCCTATCTCACCACCCCCTTTGTGCTCACCACGCGTATGGGGCCGGATGCCCCCGAAACCCTGGATGACATGGCCGGCCGGCGTGTGGCCCTGGTGCGTGGCAATGTGTTGCGCGCCTTTATTGTGCAGAACTACCCGGATATACAAGTGGTGGATGCTGACAACCCTCCTGCCGCCTTGAGCATGGTGGCAGAGGGCAAGGCGGATGGCGCAATCTGTGCGCTGGTCAGTGCCCGCTATCTGGTCTCGCGACGCTTTGACAAACAGTTGCAAATCACCAGCACAGTAGGTACGCAACCCGAGCAAATCGGCTTTGCCACGGCTGGCGCTGATGCGCAGTTGAGCTCTATTTTGAGCAAAGCATTGCTCAGTATTACCCCAGGAGAGATGAGTGAACTGACCAGTCGCTGGCGCATAGACACGCCTGCGGTCGAGAGTTACTGGTTGCGCAATCGGACCGAAATTATTCAAGGGTTTACCATCGCTGCGGTGTTGCTGTTGATAGCAATTGCCTGGATTACCCACTTGCAACGAGTCATAGCCAGGCGTCATCAGTTGATGGCTGAGCTGAATGTCGCCAAGCAAGCAGCGGACGAAGCGAACCGGGCCAAGACCACCTTCCTGGCGACCATGAGCCATGAAATCCGCACGCCCATGAATGCAATTATTGGCATGTTGGAGTTGGCCATGAAAAAAGCCGACCAGGGTTTCATGGATCGTTTCGCCATTGAAGTGGCCTCGACCTCTGCCCGCGAGTTGCTCGAACTGATTGGCGATATTCTGGATATCGCGCGCATTGAGTCCGGTCATCTTTCTTTGAGCCCTAAACGCTCCAATATCAAGTCGCTGGTAGAGGCCGTGGCGCGGATGTTCGATGGCCTTGCCCGGCAAAAGCATTTGAGCCTGGTCAGTGAATTGAGCCCGGCGGCGGATATTGATGTATTGATCGATCCGATACGTTTCAAGCAAATCGTTTCCAATGTATTGAGCAATGCCATCAAGTTCACCGACAAAGGCGAAGTCCGGCTGATACTGCGCATAGAGCCTGCTCCTGACGCGCAGTCTGTGTCGATTTGCTTGCGTGTCGACGACACCGGAGTCGGCATCTCTGACGAAGATCAGCGGCGTTTGTTCAGCCCTTTCACTCAGGCCAGTAACAACACTCAGTCGGCGCGCAGTAGTTCAGGGTTGGGGTTGATGATTTGCCGCGAACTCTGCGAAATCATGGGAGGGCAGTTGCACCTTAGAAGTGCGCTGGCTGCTGGTACTCAGGTAGAGGTCAGGATGGTGGTACCGCTGCTTGCGCCTGAAGAAATCGCTCCCGAACCCGAAGAACCTGAAGCCAGTATTACCCGCCCGTTGAATGTTCTGGTGGTGGATGACTACCCGGCCAATCGCATGCTGCTGGCCCAACAGCTCAGTTTTATGGGGCACCGGGTGACGGACGCCGAAAACGGTGCACTGGGCCTGAAAGCGTGGCGGATGGGTAATTTCGATGTGGTCATTACCGATTGCTCCATGCCGGTCATGAATGGCTATGAGCTGGCCCGGGCGCTGCGAGTTGAAGAGGCCGGGTCGGCGCGGGCGCGTTGCCAGATTTATGGTTTTACTGCCAACGCACAACCGGAAGAAGTGGATCGTTGCCTGGAAGCTGGAATGGATCGGTGTCTGTTCAAGCCCATCAGCTTGCAGGACTTGAGCGCATGTCTGGCAACTTGCGTGCCTGAGGAGTCTGCAGGCAAAGCTATTGATGAGCCTGATGGTGGTGAGATCAATCTGACATATCTCAAACAGTTGAGTCAGGGCGACGACGGGATGATTCTCAACCTGCTCGCTGAACTTTCAATCAGCAATCGCAAAGATTTGGGATCCCTGATTGAGCTGTTTGTAAGCGATGATTACGAAGGACTGGCTGAGCTGGCCCATGGTATCAAAGGGGGCGCGCGGCTTATTCAGGCGAAAAAACTGATCGCGTGTTGCGAACAACTGGAAGCGATTTGCCAGACGGGCCAACCACAGCACCTTACAGTCGCGGTCGATGCATTGCACAGCAGTATGGAACAGCTGGCCGAAGAACTGGATCGTTACGCTCAAGCCCATGGGGCACATAAATAACGAGGCCAAGATGCCAACAAAATCTTTACGCATACTGATTGCAGACACGGATCCGAACCAGGCTCTTAAAATGGAGCGGGCACTGAATATTCTGGGTTATTACCGGGTCGCGCCGTTGTACAACGCCGAGGCGTTGGTGAGCTTGAAGGCGGCACCCATCAATGAATATGACGTGCTGCTGATCAGCCGGGAAATGGCAGGAGGGGGTGCTGCCAATGAGGTCGAGTTGCGCAAGGACAACTCGCACTTTCGCCATATATTGATTTACGCCGATGCCGAGCATTTTGTGAGCGAACTGTCCAGCTTGATGCCGTTGCTGGATTCCTCGCCTGTGCCGTGAGCGCAAGCTTGTCTGGATCGGCTTGCCCACGCTAATGTCTGGTGTCGTCGCAAAAAAAGACACCAATGACCAGAATCGTCGAGGGATACGCGTAATGTCGGATGTCGTGGTAGTGCAAGCAGACTATACAAACCCGGTTCATGCTCAAGCGCTCAGAGAGGTATTGAACCACTATGCTGAAGATCCCATGGGCGGTGGTGAAGGGTTGTCGCAGGATGTGCTGGAGCAGTTGCCGGCACAACTTGCCGAGCGCCCCCATGCGTTCAGTGTGCTGGCGTTTGTCAACGGCGAGGCTGCGGGCCTGGTGAACTGCTTCGAAGGCTTTTCGACCTTTGCCGGCAAGCCACTGGTCAATGTTCATGATGTGTCAGTGGTGAATACGTTTCGCGGCTTGGGTCTGAGCCAGAAAATGCTGCTCAAGGTTGAAGACATTGCCCGTGAGCGCGGTTGCTGCAAGATCACCCTCGAAGTGCTTGAGGGCAACCCGGTGGCACAAGGTTCCTATCGCAAGTTTGGTTTCAGCGATGGCCAGCTCGACCCGGCACACGGGCGCATGTTGTTCTGGAACAAGTATCTGTAGCTGATGACGAGCCGCGCGAGGCTACGACGACTGCGTCGTCGAACGCAGCCTCGCGTAGCCCGTCAGCGGCTACAAGGTTTGCGCTCGTTTAGAGTGTCCACTCCAGGCCAACACTCACCGTGCGCGGGTCACCCCAGAACACACCGTTATAAAAACCGACGTTTTCGTAGTACTTCTGATCGAGCAGGTTCTTGACGTTGATCGAGGCCGAAACATGCTCGTCGAATCGGTAGCGGGCCATCAGATCGACCAAGGTGTAGGACTTCTGGGTAATGTCCTCCTTGAAGGTGATCGGATTGCCTTTGGCGTTTTTCTCGCCGGTAGGACGATTGGCTGCACGGTAGATATCGCTTTGCCAGTTGACGGCCGCACCCACGGTCATGGCATTCCAAGCACCCGGCAGGCGGTAGGTACTGGAGATCTTGAACAGGTTCAACGGCGCTGCGGTGTTCATGCGCTGGCCTGCAGCATTGCGTGAATGGGTGTAGGTGTAACCCGCGAGCATGTTCCAGTCACGCATCACCTCACCCGCCAGCTCAACCTCAAACCCTTTGATCTTGTTGCCCTTGCCGCCGGATTTGTAATATTCCTCGCCCTTGGGGCCGCGAGGCACTGAATCGTCGATTTCCGGCACATTGTCCTGCTTGCTCCAGAACACGGCACTCGACAGGTTGAGGCGCTCTTGCAGGAAACTGCCCTTCAGGCCCAGTTCATAGTTACTGCCCACCACCGGCTCAAGATATGAGTTGCTGGCGTCCTTGTTGGTGGTTGGTTTGAAAATGTCGGTGTAACTCACATAAGCCGTCAATTCGTCGGTGAAGTCATACAAGACCCCGGCGTAAGGCGTAATTATGTCGTTTTGGGTCTGGGTGACCTTTGTCTGATTGAGGGCGCCTGCATTGCCTGTCACGAACGCAGTCGCGGCGTTGGAGCTTTTCCAGCTGCCATACCGGGTGCCAAGCACGGCATGCCATTGGTCGGTCAGGTTGAAGCGTGTGGCCAGATAGCCGGATTTTTGTTTAATGACGTCATGGCTCCCTTCAATACCGGTATCAAAGTCCTGATACTTGGGGATAGCGTTCATGTCCTGCCAGTTTGGAATGTTGTAGTAGTCGTCCGGGTTGAGGTCAACCATCAGCGGCGAGGTGTTGTCGTTCTTGGCCTGGCCGTAACCCACCATCAATTCGTGATCACGCCCGAACAACGGGTAAGTACCCGAGATATTGACGTCGACGGCGGTCATTTGCTCTTCGCCGATAAAATGGCTGGCGTAGGCCGACATGCCCGTGCCATCGGCATTGGGGAAACCGCCGCCTGCGTAATAGACCTTGCCTTCAGCGTCACTGGTGCGATGGGTGTAGGCCGCTTTCAGGTGCCAGTCATTACCCAATTGCTGGTCAAGGGTGGCGAAGGCGGTTTTATCCTTCATCGGCCATGAACTCCATGACGTGGCCAGGTTGGTTGAACGGCCAAAATCGGCTTTTTCGCCAGAACCGGTCCAGTAGGGCGTAGTCCCCCAGGAAGAACCCTTGACCTGCTTGTCCTGGTAGTCGTAGCCCACTGCCAGGATGGTAGTGTCGGTCAGATCGGCCTCCAGAATGCCGTAGGCCACTTCGCGCTTGATGGCATAGTTATCGCGAAACGATTTGCTGTCGCGGTAGGCCAGCACGGTACGCCCGCGCAGGCGGCCGTCGAAGGCCAGCGGGCCGCCCACATCGACATAACTGTAATAGTCGTCGTAACTGCCGCCCGTGGCGCCAGCTTTGGCCTGCCACTGATGGGTAGGGCGTTTGCGGATCATATTGATGGTGCCCGACGGGTCGCCCGCGCCGGTGGTCAGGCCAGTGGCGCCGCGTATCACTTCAATACGGTCGTAAATGATAGTGTCGGCATCGGTCTTCATAAAACTGAAGGTGTTGAGCATGCCGTCAATCTGGAAGTTGTTGATGGTGTAGCCGCGGGACGAGTAGCTGACCCGGTCCGAGTCGTTGTGCTGCACCACAATGCCTGTGGTATGGCGCATGGCTTCGGTCAGGGTGTTGAGGTTGAAGTCGTCCATCTCCTGGCGGGTGACGACCGAGATCGACTGTGGGGTTTCGCGAATGCTCAGGTTGAGTTTGGTCGCGGTATTGGTCGAACCCGTGGTGTAGGAGCCGGTATTTTCTGTAGTAGCCCCCAACCCCTGGGCAGTAACACTGGTGGTGCCCAACTCCAGTGAGCGGGTGGTTTTTTCGACCTCATCCTGTTCGGTATCGGCCAGCAATTGCGGGCTTACGGCGCTGCTGATAAGGCCGAGGGTGAGGGTCATGGAACGGGTGATTGGCGCGAACATCGCTGCCGACTCCTTGTCGTTGTTATGAAGTTGTCTAGAGCTTCAAACGAACGACAAGCAGGCGAGTTAAGGCAAATGGGAATTATTTGTGCTTTTTGTGTCTGAAAACCTGCGGGGCACCAATGGCGCCCCGCAGGTTGTTTATTGCTGAGCTACGTTGCCCGGAGCGGGGTGTTTGGGCTTGATCAGGCTGAAGTCGATCAAGGCCTTTTGCGGGTGCGAGTAGGGGTCGCCGATCAGCTGCGGACGGGCGACAAACTGATTGCTGACCAGGCTTTTCTTGTCGTCCAGTTCGTTGGCGCTCAGGCCCGCCAGGTCAGCCCAGGTGTGGATAAACTGCGAACTGCTATAAGGGCGGCCGAGGTCGCCGGCGAAATTCCATGCATGACTTTCACGCCATTTTGGCGATGCCCAGGCCATAAACGGAATGGTGTACATCGGCGCTGTCGGCTTGGCTTCGTTGCGGCCCAGGGTGTTGTGGCCGACCGAGTCGAACACGTCTTCACCGTGGTCGGACAGGTACAGCAAAAAGCCATTGGGGTCGGTCCTGGCGAAATCCTTGATCAGGCTCGACACCACAAAATCGTTATACAAAACAGCGTTGTCGTAGCTGTTGTAGGTCGGTACCTGATCGTCGTTCAGCCCGGCCGGCACGCCGGTGCGGTCGACGAACTTGTCGAAGGTTGGCGGGTAGCGGTACTGGTAGCTCATATGCGTACCCAGCAAGTGGATCACGATCAATTTGCGCGGAGCACTGTCGGCCAGGATCTTGTTAAAGGGCGCAATCACGTCGCCGTCATACTGACGGGCGTTCTGGTTGCGGTTGTTGTTCAGGTAAACCTGCTCGTCAGCCTGCTCGGAGAAGGTGGTGAGCATGGTGTTGCGCTTGGTCATGGTCTGCTGGTTGGTGACCCAGAAGGTCTTGTAACCGGCTTGCTTCATCACGCTGACCAGTGACGGGGTGCTGAGGTACAGGTCAGGGTTTTCTTCGTCGGCAAACGTCAGCACCTGCTGCAGGGCTTCGATGGTGTAAGGGCGCGGAGTGACCACATTGTCAAAAATCGCCAGTTGATCGCGCAATTTGTCGAGGTTTGGCGTGGTTTCACGCTGATAACCATAGAGGCTCATGCGCTGGCGGTTGGTGGACTCACCAATGACCAGGACCAATGTGGTCGGCTTGCCAGCCTCGGTGTCCTTGAGGTTGGTCAGGGGCGGGATCTGGCTGGCGCTGGCGAGCATGCCTTGCATATTGTCCAGTTGTTCCAGATAGCGGCGATACGCTACTACCATCTGCCACGGCACGGCGGGTTCTACGCGGCTTTCAAAACTTTCCATCGCCGAAGCGAGAGTGTCGTGCTTGATCGTCTGTTTGATCAGCGGGTAGCCGATAACGGCCAGCAGAATGGCGACGGCTGCGGCCCAGGCTTGCACGCGGGGCAAGTACACCGGGCGCAGGCGAGTCCACAGGAATACGGCCAATGCGCTATGGGCCAGGAATGCCAGCACCATCCACCAGGCAAAGTACTGGGTCATGTATTCGCCAGCTTCAGAGATGTTCGATTCGAACATGATGAAGATGACGCTTTGCGAGAACTCCTGCTGATAGATAAAGAAGTAACCCAGGCTGGCCATCGAACAGGCCCACAGCACGACACCAATGACCGCGGCCATTACCCGCGTGTGTTTGGGAAACATCAGCATTGGCGCCAGCCAGATGGCGCTCATTACAAAGGCTTGGCGAAACCCGGAAAACCCGGAAGTGCCGGTCAGCTGGATCAGCAGTTGGGTGATGCCGGAAAAATACCAGAAGAACAGGAACAGCCAGCCTAGGCCTGCCCAGTCGAATCCCTTCGCAGATGTGTTACTGCGTTTAAACATCCCCATACAGCGCTCCAGCTGATAACTGCTTGAATGGTCCGTGCCCTGTAGCCAGGCACAGCACATGAGTACTGCCTCAAGAGTGAGCAGTCACAAAGTGTTTAAGTATTACTAAGGCAATGTGAAAACTTTGTTACCCGTGAAAGGGCTTGCGGGGCTGGTTCGGGGTTGTCAGCGAGCCGAATGTTTATGAATTTTGCAGTCTTTACGGCTTCGTCCGTCTGTTGAGTGTATTGAATCGGGAATCTGCACTCCCGCTTGTGCGAAACTATGCAGCATGTGTCAGGACTGATCCTGACCGGGCGCCTTGGGCAATGCTGCACTAAGGTGCTGTACACCTATTTATTTTGTCGTTGGGAGCAACAGTACATGCAGTTGGGAATTATTGGATTGGGCCGTATGGGCGGGAATATCGCGCGGCGTCTGATGCTCAATGGGCATACAACCGTGGTTTTTGACCGCAATACCGACTTTGTCAGCGCGCTGGAACAGGAAGGCGCCACCGGCGTTGCCGATTTGCCAGCGCTGGTCGCAGGCCTGGCCAAACCCCGTGCTGTCTGGGTAATGCTGCCTTCCGGTGCACCGACCGAAGACACCATCGAGACCTTGAGCGAACTGCTGGACGCCGATGACATCATCATTGATGGCGGCAACACGTTCTACAAAGATGACATTCGTCGTTCGCAGTCGCTGGCCGAAAAAGGCATTCAGTACGTTGACGTCGGTACATCGGGTGGCGTGTGGGGCCTGGAGCGCGGTTATTGCATGATGATCGGCGGAGACAGCGCTGTCGTGAAACACCTGGACCCGTTGTTCGCCGCTCTGGCACCGGGCATGGGTGATATCCCGCGCACCAAGGATCGTACATCTGACGATGACCGTGCCGAGCGTGGTTATATCCATGCTGGCCCGGCGGGTGCTGGCCATTTCGTGAAAATGGTGCATAACGGTATCGAATACGGTTTGATGCAGGCATACGCCGAAGGCTTCAACCTGATGAAGATGAAAGGCGGTGAAAACCTGCCTGAAGAGCAGCGTTTTGACCTGAACCTGGGCGATATCGCCGAAGTCTGGCGCCGTGGCAGCGTGGTTTCGTCCTGGTTGCTGGACTTGACCGCCGATGCCCTGGCCACTGATGAACCGCTGGATGGCTACTCGGGCGCGGTGGCAGACAGCGGTGAAGGCCGCTGGACCATCGAGGCTGCCATGGAGCAGTCGACACCTGTGCCGGTATTGTCGCAGGCCTTGTTTGCCCGCTACAGTTCACGCCAGCAAAGCCTCTATGGCGACAAATTGTTGTCGGCCATGCGCTTTGGTTTCGGCGGCCATGTGGAGACGCCTAAAAAATGACCGACCTGTCCAGTAAACCCGACGCCAAGCCTGCGCCGTCCACCACACTGTTTCTGTTTGGTGCCCACGGTGATCTGGTCAAGCGCTTGCTGATGCCCGCGCTGTACAACTTGAGTCGTGATGGTTTGCTGGACGATGGCCTGCGCATTGTGGGCGTTGACCACAATGCGATCAGTGATGAAGGTTTTGCCAAAAAACTGGAGGACTTCATTCGCAATGAAGCCGCCAGTAAAGTGGATCATCCTGACGGGCACGGCTTGAATGCCGAGTTATGGGCCTCGTTGGCGAAGAACATCAGCTACGTGCAGGGCGATTTTCTGGATGACAGCACCTACGCGGCGCTGGAACAGAAAATCATCGCCAGCGGCACGGGCAATGCGGTGTTCTACCTGGCCACTGCACCGCGCTTTTTCAGCGAAGTGGTGCAGCGGCTGGGCGCCAGCGGGTTGCTCAAGGAAACCCCGGGTGCGTTTCGCCGGGTAGTCATTGAAAAACCTTTTGGCTCTGACGTGCAAACAGCCCAGGCACTGAACGAGTGCCTGCTGAGCGTCATGAGCGAGAAGCAGATCTACCGGATTGACCATTATCTGGGCAAGGAAACCGTCCAGAACATCCTGGTCAGCCGTTTCTCCAACGGGCTGTTCGAAGCCTTCTGGAACAATCATTACATTGACCATGTGCAGATCACGGCGGCCGAAACCGTCGGGGTCGAGACACGCGGCAGTTTCTATGAACACACCGGCGCCTTGCGCGACATGTTGCCGAACCATTTGTTTCAACTGCTGGCGATGGTGGCGATGGAACCGCCGGCCGCCTTTGGGGCGGATGCGGTGCGCGGTGAGAAGGCCAAGGTAATTGGCGCCATCCGCCCCTGGTCAAAAGAAGATGCGCTGAAAAACTCGGTGCGCGGCCAGTACACCCAGGGTGAGTCCGGCGGCAAGCCGGTCGTGGGTTATCGTGAAGAAAACAATGTGGCGGCGGACAGCAGCACCGAAACCTTTGTCGCGCTCAAGGTGATGATCGACAACTGGCGCTGGGTCGGCGTGCCGTTTTACCTGCGCACCGGCAAACGCATGAGCGCCCGCGATACTGAAATCGCCATCTGCTTCAAACCGGCGCCTTATGCGCAGTTTCGCGATACCGAAGTGGAACGTGTTAAGCCCAACTATCTGCGGATCCAGATTCAACCCAACGAGGGCATGTGGTTTGACCTTCAGGCGAAGCAGCCAGGGCCCGGGCTGAACATGGCAGATATCGCACTGGGGTTTGCGTACAAGGACTTCTTCGAAATGCAGCCTTCTACAGGCTATGAAACCTTGATTTACGATTGCCTGACCGGCGACCAGACCTTGTTTCAGCGTGCGGACAATATTGAAAACGGCTGGCGCGGTGTGCAGCCTTTTCTGGATGCATGGCGCGAACAATCCGACGTGCAACCCTACAAGGCAGGTGAAGACGGCCCTGAGGCAGCTAAAGAGTTGCTGGCTCGCGACGGTCGTGTCTGGCTCAACATAGGATAAGTGATGTGAAGCAAAACCCGATTGAGCTGGTGTTGTGTGACATGGATGGCACCTTGCTTCTGCCTGATCACAGCATCAGCCCGCGTAACCTGGCGGCAGTCAAGGCACTGCAGGCAGCAGGCATTCATTTCACCCTAGCTACCGGCCGGCCGCCACGGGCCATGCGCGATTTTATCAAGCAATTAGGTATTGAATTGCCGACTGCCGGGTTCAATGGCGGGGTGCTGGTCAACGCCGATGGCAGCTATTTGCAGTCCCATCATGTGCCCTACGAAGCCGTGCATAAGACACTGGCCTTGCTGGCCGTGCATGACGTCGAAATTTGGCTATTTGCTGATGATCATTGGCTGCTGCGCGACCCGCTGGGGCCTATGGTTGCCCATGAACAGCAGGGCCTGGGTTATGCGCCGCTGGTGGTTGAGAGTTTCGAGCCGTACCTGCGCCGGGTGGACAAGATCGTCGCCACCACCAGTAACGCACCGCTGCTGGTTGAGCTTGAACAGCAATTGCAACAGTTGTTGAGCGGGGAGGCATCTGCCAGCCGCTCGCAGGCTCGTTACCTGGATATCACTGCGCTCCAGGCCAATAAAGGCGATGCCCTGGTTACCCTGGCCGAGCATCTGGGTGTGCCCCTTGAGCGTACAGTTGCAATCGGTGATGGCGGCAATGATCCGGCGATGTTCCAGCGTGCCGGGCTATCGATTGCCATGGGCCAGGCAGATGCGCAGATTCGCGAGCAGGCGATGCTGGTCACCGGCAGTAACGTTGAAGACGGCGTTGCCCAGGCCATTGAGGGTTTTATCCTGCAACGTTAAGGATATTCAGGCAGGTCATTTTGTCCGTAATTTGGCGTAATCGCGGCCTGCCTGGGGCCTGCAAGGCTTGTTATAGTCCGCCGTTCATTGAGCGGCGACAGCGCCCTACAAAGGATTCAGGTTATGTCCGACTACCAGGCTTTTCAGGTTGAGTTAAAAGGCAGCATCGCCCACGTTCAGATCAACCGGCCTGAAAAGGTCAATGCGATGAACGCGGCCTTCTGGACCGAGATCATCGAGATCTTCCAGTGGATCGATGAAACCGACGCTGTGCGGGTAGTGGTGCTCAGTGGTGCGGGCAAGCACTTTTCAGCTGGTATCGACCTGATGCTACTGGCCTCGGTGGCCAATGAGATGGGCAAGGACGTGGGCCGCAATGCCCGCATGCTGCGGCGCAAGATCCTGCAGATGCAGGCCTCGTTCAACGCCGTTGACCAGTGCCGAAAGCCAGTATTGGCGGCAATTCAGGGCTACTGCATCGGCGGGGCGATCGACCTGATTGCAGCCTGTGACATGCGTTATGCCGCCGAGGACGCGCAGTTCTCGATCAAGGAAATCGACATGGGCATGGCCGCCGACGTAGGTACACTGCAACGTCTGCCGCGTATTATCGGTGATGGCATGCTTCGTGAACTGGCCTATACCGGCCGTATGGTTGCGGCACAAGAGGCTCTGGCAATTGGCCTGGTCAACCGGGTGTACAGTGATCAGCAAGCGTTGCTGGATGGCGTGATGGCAATAGCCAATGAAATCGCCAGTAAATCACCCATCGCCATTGCCGGAACCAAGCGGATGATCAGCTATATGCGCGATCACAGCGTGGATGACGGTCTGGAATATGTCGCCACCTGGAACGCGGCAATGCTCCAGTCCAGTGATTTGCGACTGGCGATGACGGCGCATATGACCAAGCAAAAACCCGAGTTTGTGGATTGATGGCTTTGTAACCTGAACAAGGATCATTTGATGACACCGCGTTGGATCACGGCAGTACTGGATACAGACCTGACTGGCGGCTGGGTCGTGGCGCGCGGCCCGGACGGGTTTTTGCTCGATGCCAATGGCCCGCTGTTTCCCCGGGAATGGCTCAAGCGCCAGGAACTGCCGGTGATGGCCGAGCATGGCATAGGTCACCTCGACGGTGAGCCGGTGTATCTGCTGGAGCTCAATGGCGCGGCTCAGGTTGAGGGTTGCCACTGGCAAGGCTTGCGCGCCTTTATGCTGGGCGACGATCACACCCTGTACAAGGTGCTGGGCTACGCCGCGCAAATCGGCACCTGGGCTCGCGAGCATCGTTTTTGCGGCAGTTGCGGCCAGGCGATGACACAGGTGCCGAGGGAACGGGCAATGTTTTGCGCCCCCTGTGATTTGCGCAGTTATCCGCGTATTTCACCGAGCATGATCGTGTTGATTACCCGTGGTGATGAAGTACTGCTGGCCCGGTCGCCGCGTTTTGTATCGGGGGTCTACAGCACTCTGGCAGGCTTCGCCGAGCCGGGCGAGTCGGCCGAGGATTGCCTGATCCGCGAAGTGCGAGAGGAGGTGCAGGTTGAGGTCAGGAATATCCAGTATGTGGGCAGCCAGTGCTGGCCGTTCCCGCACTCGATGATGCTGGGGTTTCACGCAGAGTATGCAGGCGGTGAGATCGTGCCCCAGGCCGATGAGATAGAAGACGCGCAGTGGTTCAATGTGCACCAGCTGCCGCCGTTGCCGGCGTCGCGCTCGATTGCGCGCTATCTCATCGACTTGTATGTGGCCAGGCGCTTAGGCCATGCCGAACCAGTGCTGCCAGGCTAGGCGTACGGTCAGGCCCAACACTACGGTAATAAACACTGGGCGAATGAACTTGGCGCCGCCGCTGATGGCGCTGCGGGCGCCAAAGAAGGCCCCGACCATCACCGCAAAGCCCATGGTCAGGCCGATCACCCAGTCCACATGCCCGGAAAAGATAAACACCGACAGCGCCGCAATATTGCTGACGAAGTTCATGCTGCGGGCCACGCCACTGGCCTTCACCAGATCGATCGGGTACATCAGCATGCTGCTGACGGTCCAGAACGCACCGGTGCCCGGCCCGGCTACGCCATCGTAAAAACCCAGGCCCAGGCCCTGAGGCAACTGCCATTTCTTTTTGATCGGTGCATCGTTGTCGATGGGGGTTTTTGGTGTGCCACCAAACAGCAGATAGAGCCCGCAACCGAAGACAATCACCGGCAGCATCTTGTTGAGCCACTCGGCGGGCATGTAGTGGGCAACTGTTGCCCCGATCAGAGCACCAGCCAGGGTACCGAAAATGGCCAGCTTCCATTCACGGGGGTGGAACAGCTTGCGTCGGTAGAAGGTTAAGCTTGCCGTGGCCGCGCCGAATGTCGAGCTGAGCTTGTTGGTGCCCAGCACCAGATGGGGCGGCAAGCCTGCGGTGAGCAGGGCAGGGGTGGTGAGCAAGCCTCCGCCGCCGGCAATGGCATCGATAAATCCGGCAACAAAAGCCACGGCAGCCAGAATGGCGAGGGTGGTCAAATCTACGCTGAGTTCAAAAGGCATGGGATCGACTTAATTCGGCAGGACGTACAGCGCAGACGCGCGGGAAGGACGTCATCTTACCCATAAGCGTGAACAGCGGCGATAGACCTTTTGCCTGCCGATAGCCCAACGTCGCTTTAAACGATGGGCAAACCGTTTACAGCTATCGTCAGGCACTGCTGATGTGACTATCAATAGGCGAGGGCGTCCGCCTCCACCCGTCGTGTATTGACTGAGAGTGCGCCGAGCTTGATCAGGCGGGTGCGGGTGACGTTGCGGCTCAAACCCAGCAGCTTGGCCGTGTGTACCTGATTGTGATGGCAGAACTCATAAGCCGCACGCAACAGGGTGTCTTCAACGGTTTCATGCAGGGCGCCGGGCTCCTCTTCGAACAGTTTACGAAAGGCCCGTTGCAACAGGTCCCGTGTGCTGTGTGTGGCGGGTTGCGGTGCGGCGAAGTCCTGACGTCTGCTGCGCGGCTGGGGCAAGCGCAGATCCTGCACCGTGATGGTTTGATTGCGGCACAGCAGCAGGCTGTGGTGTACGACGTTTTCCAGTTCGCGAATATTGCCCTGCCAGGGGTGGTGGACAAGTACCTGTTCGGCGCACTCGCTCAGGGCTGTTGGCCCGTGGGGCAGGCGTTGGCGATAGGTTTTAAGAAAATGTCTGGCCAGCGGCAGGATATCCCCCGGACGCTCGCGCAACGGCAGCAAGCCAAGGCTGACCACGTTCAGGCGGTAATACAGATCTTCCCGGAAATGACCGGCGTCTATAGCCTGCTCCAGGTTAACGTTGGTGGCGGCCAGTACGCGCACGTTGATTGGCGTGCTTTTACGTGAACCCAGGCGCACCACTTCCTGCTCCTGCAGGACGCGCAGCAGCTTTACCTGAATGGTCAACGGCAAATCGCCGATTTCATCCAGAAACAAGGTGCCGCCATCTGCCTCTTCGAACCAGCCGGCTTTAGCGGCCAGTGCGCCGGTAAACGCGCCTTTTTCATGGCCGAACAACTCGGCTTCAACCAGTGATTCTGCAAACGCGCCGCAGTTGACAGCCACAAATGGCTTCTGGTGACGGTGGCTGAGCTGATGAATATGCCGCGCAACCAATTCCTTGCCCGTGCCGGTCTCGCCAATGATAAGCACACTGGCATCACTGGGGGCGATTTGTTGCAAGTGCGCCAGCAGGGCCCTGGACGCGGGATCTTCAAAAACCTGAGCGGTGGCGCGGATAGACGTGGCCAGTGCCGGGGTGGCCGGTAATGTTAAAAGCTGCATTGACAGCTCCTTTTAACAGGGGCTCTGCCCACAAAAGGAAAGCCGAAGGCAGCTTTATAAAGTTATTTTGTTATTCCGTAAACTAACCTAATTCCATATTTATATATCGATATTGCATATCGGACTTGCGCCGTGACCTGTTTTTAGCGCTTTATAAGACCCTGCATTGCAGATGACCTGAATTTGGGATTTTTCCTACGGTTTTTCTTTTAAACAGATCTTTTTTCACCTGGCTCGATCGGGTATTTCTAACCGCCGCATTTTCAAGTGGCTTCATTATCCTTGAATCAGGCACTGCCTGATTCCGAAATGCGCACAGTGGGTTTGAACAATGAACAAGCGACCTCTTTATTTCGATTACGCGGCCACCACGCCTGTGGACGCTCGTGTCATTCAGGTGATGGTCGATTGCCTGGGCTTTGAAGGCAACTTTGGCAATCCTGCTTCGGGTTCCCATGTGTTTGGTCAGCAAGCCCGGCTTGCGGTAGAACTGGCGCGCAAGCAGGTCGCGCAACTGATCAACGCGCAACCAGAACAGATTATCTGGACCTCGGGTGCAACCGAGTCCAACAACCTTGCATTGAAGGGTGTGGCTCAGGCCAGTGGCCAGTCCCGTGGCCATATCATCACCAGCCAGATCGAGCACAAGGCAGTACTGGATACCGCGCGCTTTTTGCAGGGTTCGGGCTTTGAAGTGACGTATCTGGCACCCGATGCCAACGGGCTTGTCAGTGCCGAGCAGGTCAGTGCCGCGCTGCGGGCAGACACGCTGCTGGTGTCGCTGATGCTGGTCAACAACGAACTGGGTACGGTCAATGACATTCCGGGTATCGGGCTTCGCGTGCGCGAGCATGGTGCATTGTTCCATGTCGACGCCGCACAAGGTGCAGGCAAGGTGGCCATTGACCTCGGTGAGTGGGCGGTGGATCTGATGTCCTTCTCGGGGCACAAGATCTATGGTCCCAAAGGGATCGGCGCCTTGTATGTAGGGCCACGAGCACAGGACCGGCTACAGGCGCAGATACATGGCGGTGGTCATGAATCCGGGCTGCGCTCGGGAACCCTGGCTACGCATCAGATTGCAGGCATGGGTGCTGCTTTTGCCCTGGCCAGCGAGTCATTTGCCGAGGAGCAGGAGCATATTCGCAGCTTGCGTCAGCGTCTGCTGGAACAACTGGCTGATGTGCCGGGGCTACAGTGTAATGGGTGTCCGACCCGGCGAATTCCCCATACCTTGAGCCTGACCTTCAGCGAAGGGCATTTCAACACCGCAGCCTTGAGTGCTGCGCTGGCGTATTCGGCCACATCGGCGTGCAACTCGGCCAGTAATGCACCCTCCCATGTGTTGCTGGCGTTAGGGCATGATGCAGAAAAGGCGGGTCGAACAATCCGCCTGAGTCTTGGCCGCTTTACCAGCGAGCAGGACATAGAGGCTGCAGCAAAAGCGATCAAGGCATCTGTCGCTGCGCCTGCACCGTTCTGGGCGGTTGCCCAGTCCTAGTCGCTGAGCCATCATCATGGGCGACAACTAATAATTATCAGTGATTAGCAGGAGACAGGATGAGTACTCAGTCGTTGAATTCGGGATCGGTTGTGGAGCGTCTGGCCCGCACCCGGGTGCTGATGAACCAGAATGGTATTCATGCCTTGCTGGTGCCCTCGGCCGATCCCCATCTTTCGGAGTACTTGCCTGCGTATTGGCAGGGCCGTCAATGGTTGTCGGGCTTTTACGGCTCTGTTGGCACCTTGATCGTGACGCCCACCTTTGCTGGTGTATGGGCTGACAGCCGTTACTGGGAGCAGGCTGCCAAGGAGCTCACGGGCAGCACCATTGAACTGGTCAAGTTGCTTCCAGGCCAGCCTGGCCCTCTGGAGTGGCTGGCCGAACAGGCGCCCGAAGGTGCAACCGTTTGCGTGGATGGTGCGGTTCTCGCGCTGGCCTCCGCGCGTACGCTCGAAAGCAAACTCAAGGAGCGCGGTGCGGTTTTGCGTACCGATATTGACCTGCTGAGCGAGGTCTGGCTGGATCGGCCAACACTCCCTGTGCAGCCAATTTACGAGCACTTGCCCCCGCAAGCAACGGTCAGTCGCGTAGAAAAACTGGCGCAGTTACGCGATACCCTCAAGCAGCGCAAAGCGGATGCTCACTTTATTGCAACCCTGGATGACATCGCCTGGCTATTCAACCTGCGCGGTTCGGATGTCTCCTTCAACCCGGTGTTCGTGTCGTTTGCGTTGATCGAGCAAGAGCGGGCAACCCTGTTCCTGGACCTGAATAAAGTCAGCCCCGAGTTGCGTGACACACTGGCCCGTGACGGTGTTGATCTGCGTGATTACGCCCGGATCAATGCTGCGCTGGCATCTTTGCCGGCGGCAACCCGCTTGCTGGTGGATCCTGCCCGCGTGACCTGCGGGTTGCTCGGCAATCTGCAAGCTGAGGTAACACTGGTAGAAGGCTTGAACCCGACCACCCTGGCCAAGTCGCAAAAGAGCCTTGATGATGCGGTCCATATCCGTCAGGCCATGGAGCAGGATGGCGCTGCTCTTTGTGAGTTTTTCGCATGGCTGGAAACAGCTCTGGGGCGCGAGCGCATTACTGAACTGACCATTGATGAGCATCTGAGCGCTGCCCGTGCCCGTCGCCCGGGGTTTGTATCGCTGAGTTTCAATACCATCGCTGCTTTCAATGCCAATGGTGCAATGCCCCATTACCACGCAACCGAGCAAGAGCATGCAGTGATCGAGGGCGATGGCCTGCTGCTGATCGACTCGGGCGGGCAGTACCTGGGCGGGACAACCGACATTACGCGCATGGTCCCTGTGGGCACGCCAACCCTTGAGCAGAAGCGCGACTGTACCCGTGTATTGAAAGGGGTCATTGCACTTTCCAGGGCTCAATTCCCCAAGGGGATCCTGTCACCTTTGCTGGACTCGATTGCCCGGGCACCGATTTGGGCCGAGAACGTCGATTATGGCCATGGCACAGGGCATGGCGTCGGCTATTTCCTGAATGTGCATGAAGGGCCTCAGGTTATTGCCTACCAGGCAGCTGCGGCACCACACACGGCAATGCAGCCGGGGATGATTACCTCGATCGAGCCTGGCACCTATCGCCCGGGGCGCTGGGGCGTGCGAATCGAGAACCTGGTATTGAACCGTGAGGCGGGGGCTTCGGAGTTCGGGACATTCCTGAAGTTTGAGACCCTGACACTGTGTCCGATTGACACCCGTTGTCTGGAACCGTCATTGCTGAGCCGAGAGGAGCTGGAGTGGTTTGATGCTTATCACGCCCAGGTTCGCGAGCGTTTGAGCCCGCTGCTTGAGGGGCCGGTTCTTGAATGGTTGCTGGAGCGCACGGCACCGCTTTCGATTACAGCCTGATATTGCGGCCATGCAGCTGGGTCATCTGACTGCATGGCCACAAGGCCCGGTGACTACTTACAGATAACGATCATGCTGCGGCTGGTATAGCCCGCCGGGTTCAGCCCGAACGGGTAATCCCCTGGTTCTTCGGCAGCATCGCCTGATTTGGCGATGACTCGGTAGCCTTTGGTGCCACAAGCCTTGTCAGCTTCGGCGTAGCACTTGTTCCACGATGAGGACAATCCAGAGCAATTGATATGCAAGCCTCTTTTGCCATGTTTGACGGCGGTTTCCGAGGTTGCAGCGCAGCCGGCTACAGCAAGTACGGCTAAAGCTACCAAAATTCGTTTCATTCCTGTCCTTAAAGCGTTTGTGCCGGATTACGGGATGCACAATTCGATGGCCATTTTCCATGGCTGCTGTGGATATCCTTATCCGGAATCATCCCAAGTGATTCACGAGTGACAAACATCCTCTAAATGAGAGTCAATTGCCAGAACTGAGTCATTTAGCAGGCTTTTTGTCAGCTACAACGGGTGTTGTGTGGTTGCGCATCGTCAAGGTCGCACCAATGGAAGCCATGATGATGCAACAAATGGCCATCCATTGTGTAAATGAAAGGATCTCATTCAGAAACAACAACCCTGACAGTGCTCCAAATGCCGGTTCTATGCTCATAAGCGTGCCGAATGTGCGGGTAGGCATGCGTGTGAGGGCAATCATCTCCAGCGTATAGGGCAGGGCGGTAGACAATAGCGCTACGCCAATGGCTATCGGAATCAGGCCGGGGGTCAATAATGCGGCACCGGCGTGGTACACGCCGATAGGCGCGAAGAAAAGTGCAGCAATAATCACGCCTAAAGCTGCAGTCTGCACCCCATTGTCAGCGCCGGCCCTTTGCCCATATAGAATGTACAGTGCCCAGCAGACCC
The DNA here is from genome assembly GCF_055408445.1 of Pseudomonas sp. B414. Classification (NCBI taxonomy): domain Bacteria; kingdom Pseudomonadati; phylum Pseudomonadota; class Gammaproteobacteria; order Pseudomonadales; family Pseudomonadaceae; genus Pseudomonas; species Pseudomonas sp. B414. Next base: position 234,868 of record NZ_JBUZTQ010000006.1, read on the forward strand.
CGGCGCTTAGCGCGTAACCCGCGCCGACAGGGTCGATACCCTGAGCACTTTCGCCAAAAGGTATGAGTAGCAGCAGACCTGTGATAGCCAGGCCTATCCATATAAAGTCGATGGGCCTGCGGGAGGTATAAATGGCGACTGCCAGAGGCCCGGTAAACTCCAGGGCCACGGCGATACCCAGTGGAACGCTGCGCAAGGACATATAGAAGAGGAAATTCATCCCTCCCAGGGCTATCCCGTAAACGATAACGGTCTTCAAGGACTTGGCGGTGAGCCTGGCTCTCCATGGTCGCAGGATCAGCAGCATGATAATGCTGGCGAATGCCAGGCGCAGGCTGGTTGTTCCTTGGGCCCCGATAATGGGGAACATGCTTTTTGCCAGCGACGCGCCGGACTGGATCGAGGCCATGGCGATTAGCAGCAAGCCAACAGGGAATAGCGTCGCTACGAGGCTATGGGGGAGCTTTGTCATTAAGGAGAGTGCCTGGCAGAGGAGGTCTAAAGGCAGGCATAATGCTTAAGTAATGAGATATGTGCAATATAGTGCGCACTTTGAGAGTGCTTTCTATCTATAAAGCTTCGCAATGCGATAGTTTTGATTAATGCTTGACTCAGAATTCCAACGGCCTATAATTCGCCCACTTCCGGCGCAGTCGAAACGGAAAACTCCTTGAGTTTCAATGAGTTGGATTTGTTTTCGGCAGTGTCAGCTTCAAGTCATCGAAGCAGGAAATGAGGTGTTGACAGCAGCGTGTAACGCTGTAGAATTCGCCTCCCGCTAACGAGAGATCG